>JAQGNR010000188.1 GCA_028291765.1 Herbaspirillum sp. | reverse complement strand
CCGTTGTCGAAGAATGCCGCCGCCGATGCCGCCGCCAAGGCAGCGATGGCGGCGTTATGCAGTTGCGCCAATTCCTGCGGCGTGCACGGGCATGGACACGCCCGCGCCTGGACCTCGAATGTGCCGGCGTCGGACGAGAGCAAATTTTGGGGGGCGCTCGGCTGTTCTTGCTGGGCTTTTTAATGTCGATCATTAATTATTAGGAGAGCGGGATGATTGAAGAGATGTCACTCGGCAAGGACCGACTGAGCGCAACGGCGGCGCGATTTGCCTCGCCGGGCTTGCGCTGGATTGCGTTGTTGGGACTGTGCGCGGCTTATCTGCAAGGCGGGATCGTCAAGGCAATCGATTTCCAGGGTGCGATCGACGAAATGACGCATTCCGGATTAACGCCCGCGATACCGTTTGCAATCACGGTCATCGCGCTGGAGCTGGGTGCGTCGGCGCTGATACTGAGCGGTTTCTATCGGTGGGTCGGCGCACTGGCGCTGGCGGTGTTTACGCTGATGGCGACGTTCATGGCGAATCGTTTCTGGAATGCGCCGCTACCCGATCGCTTCATGATGGAAAACAGCTTCTTCGAGCATCTCGGCCTGGTCGGCGGTTTTCTGCTGGTGGCCTGGCACGACCTCAAGGACAAGACGACCAGGCGTTCGGCGTGGTGACAGCGGCATTGTCGGCCGGCGTCATCAACGATTCCTCATCATCTCGATTGGAGAATTCTGTGAAACTCTATCTTATTTCCCTTGGCGTCGGCATTCTGGTCGGTATTATCTATGCGCTGTTGCAGGTACGGTCCCCGGCGCCTCCGGTGATTGCATTGATGGGTTTGCTCGGGATGCTGATCGGCGAACAAATCGTGCCGACCTCAAATTGACCCAGGCTGCCAATTTCAACTGACCCAGCTCGAAGCATCTGGGACCGTTATTACGTGCGAGATTACCGGCCCCCGATATGGAGCGCTGAAAATCGGGCAGTCTGGGATCAAAATTCGTCGGCATCACTACCGTCGGCGCAAATGCGGCAATTCATGCCGCATTTGACGTCCCAACTAGTTACCGACCGACTGCGCGGCTTCTTCTATCATCGCAGCGACTTCCTTGGCCCGCGAAATAAAGATGGTATGCGCACCATCGAGTTCCACGGTATGGCTATGGGCGCGAGCGGCGTACATGCGCTCCAGGTTCGGATTGATGGTGCGATCCTGTTTGGCAACCATGTACCAACTAGGTTTTACGCGCCAGGCCGGATTGGTGATCGGTGTGGTATTGACACCTACCGCAGCGGGTATTTGCGAGCGAGCCATGAATTCAGCCTGATCGGCCGGCAAATCGCCGGCAAAATCTTCGTGGAAATGGGCTGGGTCGACAAACACGAAGCCGTCCGGCGTAGTGATGGTGCGGACTGGTCCCGGCATCTTATTTCTGTTCGCAGCGGTGGACTCGCCTTCGTCAGGCGCATGGGCGGCAATATAAACCAGTGCGGCCACATGAGGGTCATTGCCGGCCTCCGTGATGACCGCACCGCCGTAGCTGTGGCCGACCAAAATACTCGGCCCCTGCTGGCGGTTCAGCACGCGTACGGTAGCGGCGACGTCGTCTTGTAATGAGGTAATCGGCTCCTGCACCATATTCACGTTGTAGCCGTCCTTGGTCAGGATGTCATACACAGGCCTCCAGCCAGATGCATCGGCGAACTGGCCATGCACCAACACGATATTCTTGACCGGGGCGGCCGATGCCGGTGCTGCGGCGAATGCCAGCATTAATACGGAAGCGATTGTGGAAATGGTGCAGGCTGATTTAAGAGAAATTTTCATTGCTACTCCTTGGTTTCTGGTTGATGGGTGCTACAGGATTTTGATGCGTGCAGTGTGCGACCTGGGCACGAACATCCTGATGACAAAGTCATTACAAAAAAATGACAATGCCGACGCCAGCTACCAAGAGAGGAACAGCTTCAGCACGAACGGGATGTCCAAGATTTTTTGCAAAACATGCTGCGATATCGACTAGGCAAGATATCCTCCGTCGATGTTTATCGCTGAGCCGGTGATGAAGCTTGCCTCAGCACTCGCCAGATAGGCGACGAGACTCGCGACTTCGTCGTCCTTGCCAATCCGCCCAAGCGCAATTAGTGGCCGAAGCATGTCATGAACCGCCTGGTTAGCGTTCATGTCTGTTTCAGTTGGGCCAGGTTGGATCACGTTGACGGTGATACCGCGCGCACCGAGGTCCCGGGCGAGGCCACGCGTCATAGCCGCGACGGCGGCCTTTGTCATCGAATACACGGATGCTCCTGCAAAGCCGGAACGATCGGCGGTGACACTTCCTGTGTTAATGATCCGGGCGCCCTGCCCCATATAGGGTACGGCGGCCTGAATGGCGACGAAGACCGCGCGCACATTGACGGCGATCATCCGATCGAAATTGGAGAGATCGTAGTCATCTACCACGCCAGTGATGAGGATCCCGGCGTTGTTGACGAGAACATCGATGCGGCCGAACTCTTCCACTGTCCGCTTCACAGCCGCCTGCAACGCTTCAACATCGGCACTGTCAGCCTTAATCGCTAACACGCTCTTTCCCATCTCCCCAAGTTCGGCAATAAGCGTCTGCGCTCGTTCCTCCGAGGCGGCATAGGTGAATGCGACGGTTGCCCCATCGTTTGCCAGTCGGCGCACGATGGCGGCGCCGATACCGCGCGACCCTCCAGTAACGAGGGCGACTTTTCCTGACAATGTATTGGACATGGTAATAACCTCCTTTTTTGGACTAAACAGTCAAATTTATGAAAAAAAATATTACGCGAGAGCCCGAACGGCCATACGCGCAATGCCACGCAAATTTTCTGGTGAAGCGCCGGCCCGGGCCGCCACCTTGATCCCGGCGAGAGTAGCTTTGATGAAGTTCGCCGCCTCTTGCACGTCCACGTCCTTGGCGACTGTTCCGTCAGCTTTCGCTTCGGAAAGCCGGCGCTCGAGAGCCGAAAGCAAGGTGAGGGCCGCCGTCTTGGAAAGCATGTTCAATTCAGGACTGGTGCAGCCGAACTCACAGATTGCACTGATACCTAAACAACTTGGCCTAGGATCGGCAATCGCTTTTTCCGCCGCCTCGTACAGGTGTGTTTTCAATCCATCTATCGGACAGCGAGCAGCATTCAATACGCGAATCTGATCGCCGATGCTATCTGCCGTGTAATGTTGGACCGCTTCCAGATAGAGGTTCCATTTATCGCCAAAGGTGTCGTACAGGCTTTGGCGACCAATCCCCATTGCACGCAACAGTGTCTCGGTAGACGTACCCTCATAGCCATGCTCGGAAAAAACTTCTATTGCCCGCAGCAGGGCCTCGCGTCGGTCAAACTCTTTTGATCTTCCCATGAGGCGTAGGCTAATAATAATTGACTGATCTGTCAAGTTATGGCGACAAATAAATTCTAGTCATAGTGAAAGCATCAACTGATGCGCTGACCGCGCTGGCGTGTACTGCTAATTTTTTTCAAGAAATTCCTGGATCGCCTGCGCCGTGACAGCGGGCTGCTCCTCCATCAACCAGTGACCCGAATCCGGCACGACCAGCTCGGTGACATTCAATGCTGCATTGCGCATGACAACCGCCTCTGTCGCACCAAATGACTTGATACCGCCAATCGCCAGCACCGGCATTGGCAATTTCGTCGACATGGAATTGCGGTTGTCCTCTGCGTCCTTGGGAATTGCCACAACGCCGGGGAGCGAACGATATCGTCCCATGGCGGTATGCCAGGAACTGGCGCGTCCATCACGACCAGCCGCGTGGTCTTTCCGGATAACGCGCTGCCTTTTAGCTACCTGCTGAGTTTTATTTACGAAGCCAGCGCGTCATTTATAAAAATACTAAATAAACACTGTTGATGACCTATGGGAATCCTTATCAAAATTGTGAATTTTAAAACCGCTCTTATTTTCAGTTTCAATTTCAATGCTCGTTCCCTGCTTCCATTGAAAACATGTTGCAGGGCAAGTCTCCAATACGTGATTTTTGTTTGATATTTTGTAATCGCCGTGCACATGCCCGCAAATAATTAACTTTATCTGCTCTGTTTCATTCAGTAAATTTATAAAATTTTCATGGCTTTGCAGCATGCAGTCGTCAACAACCGGCGTCTCTACTGGATATAGATGATGGTGCATGATGATCGCTATTTTTTTATTGGTTTTTTTTGATTCTTTTATTTTTTCTGAGAACAAATAAAAATCATCATCGTTGATATAGCCTTTATCTGTGCCGGGTCTACACGTATTTATAGAAACAAAATCCCAAAAATCAGTAGAAAACTTGGTCAACTGCTTTGCAACACCAGACGTGTTGAAAACAGCTTTCATCTTATTTTCATCGTCGTGATTCCCGGAAATCCAGTAGATTGGAACGCTTAGTCTTTCAAATTCATGTAAGGCTAATGCGTAAGACACTAAAGATTCATCCTGAGAAATATCGCCAGTCACAAAAGCAATGTCATATTTCCCCGCATAAGAAGAAATTATATGATCTATGGTTTTAGATAATGACTGGTAAGTGCAATTTCCATGCAGGGTAGCCGATTTATCTGAAAATAAATGTGTGTCTGTAATCTGTATTACATTCAGAACGCCGTCGTCGCTTTTCATTTCTATGGCCCTCCGCGCTATTCCCCTTAAAAACCAACTATATTCCAATTGGAAATAGCCATGATTTTTTAAATTTCTACTCCAGAATTTCGTTTACAAAGTCGATGAATGCTTTTACTTTCGCCGCAGGTAAATGGCGTGACGGATAGAGTGCGTAAAGCAGAAATTTCTCTCCCGTAAATTCCGGAAGCAGTTCGACAAGAAGGCCTTTTTCGAGGAGTTCTTGCACGCCGCCGGCCTTGATACGCGCAATGCCTGCCCCGGCCACGCATGCGCTGAGCAGCGTGCCGGCCTCAGTGACAAGGAGGCGGCCGGAAGTTTTCGCGGGAATTGTCTTTCGGCCGGATTTGTATTCCCACGCCAACGGCAGGCCTGTCATCGTATTGCGCATCTGGATGCATTCGTGATTGACAAGATCCGCGGGTGTTTCCGGCACGCCATGTTTCTTGATATAAGCCGGCGCCGCAACGGTCACTATGCGCGTTTCAAACAGTTTGCGCGC
>JAQGNR010000181.1 GCA_028291765.1 Herbaspirillum sp. | reverse complement strand
CCTGTCGATGAGTGAATCGCCTGCTTTCGCCAAAATGAAAGCCGAAGGAAAAACCTCCAAAGCGCCATTGACTGAAGCATTCGGCCAATGGAAAAACCTGAAACTGGTGATCCTGGCCCTGATCGGCCTGACCGCCGGCCAGGCCGTGGTCTGGTACACCGGTCAATTTTATTCGCTGTTCTTCCTGACGCAGTCGCTCAAGGTTGACGGCGCTACCGCCAATATCCTGATCGCGCTGTCGTTATTGATCGCCACGCCATTCTTTGTGATCTTCGGCACGCTGTCCGACAAAATCGGACGCAAACCGATCATCATGGCAGGTTGTCTGATTGCTGCAGTGACCTACTTCCCGATTTTCCAGGGCTTGACGCATTACGCTAATCCAGCGCTGGAAGCTGCACAGAAGAATGCACCTGTCATCGTCACCGCAGATCCTGCGACTTGCCAATTCCAGTTCAACCCTACCGGTACCAAGAAGTTCACTTCTTCTTGCGATATCGCAAAGGCAAAACTGGCAGCCGCTTCGGTCAACTATGAAAACGTCGCAGGCGCACCGGGTTCACTGGCTACTGTGAAGATCGGCGACAAAATCCTGACGTCCTACGATGCCAGCGGACTGACCAAAGAGGACGCAGCAGCCAAGGACAAGGCTTTCTCTACCGAGCTGGCTGGCGACATCAAGGGCGCCGGTTATCCTAGCAAGGCTGATCCGGCTCAGATGAATAAGCCAATGGTGTTGTTGCTGTTGTTCATCCTGGTGCTGTACGTCACCATGGTGTACGGCCCGATTGCCGCGATGCTGGTGGAAATGTTCCCGACCCGCATCCGCTACACATCGATGTCGATGCCTTACCATATCGGTAACGGCTGGTTCGGCGGCCTGCTGCCGACCACCGCGTTCGCACTGGTGGCGTACAAGGGCGATATTTATTACGGCCTCTGGTATCCGATCATCATTGCACTGGTAACGTTCGCTATCGGGATGCTGTTCATCAAAGAGACCAAAGATGTCAACATTTACGCGGCAGATTGAAATAGCTGCATCAAAAATCGCGTCGAACATGCGATAACACCACACCGCCAGCATGCGGGTCCGCACCTGAGAAAGCGTGCCCTCGGGCCGGGCGCATCAATACAAAAGGAGCATGTCGAAAGACATGCTCCTTTTGTTTAAAACGGCAGTGCGAATAGAAAACCGCAGCGTTTTTTTAATTAATAAAACCACGCAAACCAAATATTCCAGACGACCGGCACAGATACACTTTCGTTTTTCTTTGCCTCCTGGAAGACCAAGCTATGCCGCAAGAAATCGCCGCAATCACAGACTGGATAGCGGCTCACATAGAATTACACGCAACGCTTTCAGTTTGCCTGGTGATTGCACTGGCCTGGATCGCCAACCGGATTGTCAAACGCGTTCTGACGCGCAACCTCTATCCACAACTCCCCGCTTCGCTAAAGTTCGATCACGCCGGCAGCCGGCAGCCGCTTGCGAAGTTGATCGCCCGCCTCGCGCATATCGTGCCGATCCTGATTATCTATGGCGGCATCGGCATGGTGCCGCATCTCCATGGCGACATCATCATCGTCGTAGAAAACATCGCACAGGCATCCATCGTGGTCACGATTGCACTGGCGCTGGGCAGCACCCTGAATCTGGCGGACAACATTTATCAAAATCGTCCCAACGCACGTTACCGTCCGATCAAAGGCTATCTCCAGATCGGCAAAATCGCGATCTACGCCATTGCAGTGGTGTTGATGCTTGCAACACTGTTCAATCGTTCACCGCTGATTCTGTTATCCGGCATCGGCGCGATGGCCGCCGTGCTGATGTTGATTTTTCAGGACACGCTGCTGTCGATGGTGGCCAGCGTACAGATCAGCTCCAGCGGCATTATTCGGGTCGGCGACTGGATAGAAATGCCGCAACTGCACGCAGATGGCGCCGTAATCGACATCGCATTGCACACCGTCAAAATACAAAATTGGGATTTGACCATCACCACCATTCCGACCAAACGCCTGATCAGCGACACCTTCAAAAACTGGCGCGGCATGCAGGAACAAGGCGCGCGACGCATCAAACGCGCCCTGCTGGTCGATCAAAACAGCATCGAATTCATCGATGAAGCCGAACGCCTGCGGTTACGGCATTTCAATCTGCTGGACGACTATCTCGGCCGTAAACAGGGCGAACTCGACGCATGGAACAGCCAACTGGCCGAACGCGGCGCCCCCATGCTGAACGCCAGAAAAATCAGCAATATCGGTACCTTCCGCAGTTACGTCGGGTACTACCTGCGCAGTCATCCATCGCTACGCCAGGATATGACCCTGATCGTGCGGCAGTTGCAGCCGACACCGGAAGGTTTGCCGCTGGAAATAGTCTGTTTTACCAATGCTACCGGCTGGGCCGACTACGAAGCCATCCAGGCGGATATTTTCGATCATCTGCTGGCGATCATCCCCGAATTCGGCTTACGGCTATTTCAGCGGCCTGCCGGGACGGATATGCGCCCTGTACATTTACGCACTATGGAGCACCCTCGGTAGCCAAGCATTCGAATTATGTAAGCAGCACTGGGCAAAACGGTCAGGATTTGGTATCTTCGCCGCTCTGCTATCGTCGCTATTGCCCCAAGCTGCTTCCATGAAGATTCCTGCCCGTCTCGGTACCCCCCTCTCGCCATCGGCCGTCAAAGTGATGCTGCTGGGTTCCGGCGAACTCGGCAAGGAAGTCATTATTGCGCTGCAGCGATTGGGCGTCGAAGTCATTGCGGTAGACCGCTATGCCAATGCGCCCGGCCATCAGGTCGCGCATCGTTCGCACGTCATCAATATGACCGATGGCGCTGCACTGGCCGCATTGATTGCACAGGAGCAACCCGATCTGGTGGTCCCGGAGATCGAAGCGATTGCCACCGAAACCCTGATGGAATTGGAACAAGCCGGCAAGGCCACCGTCATCCCGACCGCGCGCGCAGCATGGCTGACCATGAATCGCGAAGGCATCCGCCGGCTGGCAGCCGAAACGCTAGCGCTGGCCACCTCCCCATACCGCTTCGCCGATAGCCTCGAACAACTCCAAACCGCCTGCGACGAAATCGGATTTCCTTGCGTGATCAAGCCGGTCATGTCTTCTTCCGGCAAGGGCCAATCGAAAATCGATAATGCAAAAGCCGTCGCCGCCGCCTGGGATTACGCTGCGGCAGGCGGCCGCGTCAATGCCGGCCGGGTGATTGTCGAAGGTTTCATCGATTTCGATTATGAAATCACTTTACTGACGGTACGCGCCCTGAACGCCGACGGCACGGTAGGCACCCATTTCTGCGAACCGATCGGCCATGTCCAAGTGCAAGGCGATTATGTGGAATCATGGCAACCGTGTGCCATGCACCCCGCCGCGCTGGAAAAAGCGCGCGATATTGCGGCCAAAGTCACCGGCGATCTGGGCGGCCTGGGGCTGTTCGGCGTCGAATTATTTGTGAAAGACCAAATGGTCTGGTTTTCCGAAGTCAGTCCGCGCCCGCACGACACCGGCATGGTGACGATGGCCAGCCAGACACAGAGTGAATTCGAATTGCACGCCAAGGCGATTCTTGGCTTGCCGGTCGACGTATCGCTAAAAACACCGGCTGCCTCTGCGGTAATCTATGGCGGTTGCGATGCCAAAGCGATCGCCTTCGAAGGCGTGGCTGACGCATTGCGCATACCCGGCGCCGATATCCGTCTATTCGGCAAACCGGAATCATTCCAGCGCCGTCGCATGGGCGTCGCGCTGGCCGCGGCTGCCGATGTCGACACTGCACGCGTCAATGCCAAGGCCGCAGCAGCCAAAGTCAAACCAGTAACGAAATAAGCGGATCATCATGAAATTCGATGTTGTCATCATCGGCAGCGGGCTGGCAGGATTATCGGTCGCATTACATCTGGCCCCCACGCATAAGGTAGCCGTCATCTCCAAAGGCCAGCTGCTCGACGGCGCCAGCAATTGGGCCCAGGGCGGCATTGCGGCCGTGCTGGATTCCGGCGACAGTTATGAACAGCATATCGCCGATACGCACGACGCCGGCGCCGGCCTGTGCGATGAGACTGCGACCCGTTTCATCATCGAAGGCGGACGCACCGCAATCGATTGGCTGATCGCACGCGGTGTGCCGTTCACACCGGATGAGAGCGCCGAACTGGGTTATCACCTCACCCGCGAAGGCGGTCATTCGCAACGGCGCATCATCCACGCCGCCGACGATACCGGCCACGCGGTGCAGATCACGCTAGAACAACAAGTACGCAGCCATCCGAATATCACGCTGCTCGAACATCACTGCGCTATCGATCTGATTCGCACTGGCAGCGGTGCAACGGCGCATTGCATCGGGCTGTACGCGCAAAACATTGCTAGCGGAGCAGTCATCGGCATCGCCAGCAACCAGGTGGTGCTGGCAGCCGGCGGCGCGGGCAAAGTCTATCTCTACACATCCAACCCCGACTCTTCCACCGGCGACGGTATCGCGATGGCATGGCGCGCCGGTTGCCGGGTTGCGAATATGGAGTTCATTCAATTCCACCCGACCTGCCTGTATCACCCCTACGCCAAATCGTTTTTGATCAGTGAAGCGCTGCGCGGCGAAGGCGCTGTGCTAAAACTGCCTGCCGGCGCCGGCAAAGATGCCGGTATGCGCTTTATGCCGGGCTACGATGCCCGCGCCGAACTCGCGCCGCGCGACATCGTCGCCCGCGCCATCGATTCCGAAATGAAAAAGCGCGGCCTGGATTACGTCGATCTGGATATCACGCATCACACGCCGGCCTTTTTGCATGAGCACTTTCCGACCATTCTGGCGCACTGCCTGGAATTCGGCATCGATATCACCAAGCAAGCGATACCGGTGGTGCCGGCCGCACATTACACCTGCGGCGGTGTAATGACCGATATCGCAGGACGTACCGATTTGCCCGGGCTGTATGCGGTGGGAGAAACTGCCTATACCGGTCTGCATGGCGCGAATCGGCTGGCCAGCAATTCCCTGCTCGAATGCCTGGTCATGGGGCGCGCTGCCGCCGATCACATTCGCAGTCAGCCGCGCGGCGTGCAGGCCAATTTGAAGGCATGGGATCAAAGCCGGGTCACCGACGCCGATGAACAAGTGGTGATTTCGCACAACTGGGATGAATTGCGCCGCTTCATGTGGAATTACGTCGGCATCGTCCGCACCGACAAGCGGCTGCAACGCGCAGGGCATCGGATTGCCTTGCTGAAACAGGAAATCGATGAGTATTACGCAAATTTCCGTGTGACCCGCGATCTGCTGGAATTGCGTAATCTGGTGATGGTGGCGTCACTCGTGGTCGATAGCGCATTGGCGCGCAAGGAGAGTCGCGGCTTGCATTACAGTCTGGATTATCCGGCGCTGCTGCCGGAGGCTTTGCCTACAGTGCTGACGCCGGTCGGCATGTGATTTGAGTGCAGCGGTGATCCTTCGATACGCTGCGCTACTCAGGACGAACGGTTTTTCTTTAAAATTCCCGCCAAAACCCCGTTCGGCCGCGGCCTCAGAACGAACGGTTTTCTCTAAATTTTCACAAAAATCCGTTCGCCCTGAGTAGCGCAGCGTATCGAAGGGTCACCACCACACTCAAACCATCACATCAAAACACTCAAGCCGGCCCAATCCCCGCAAACAATTTCTGCTCCTGCGCCAAATCCCCCGAAGGCCGCACCCGCGCTTTTCGTTCCGCCGCAAAATCGAGCATACGATCGATACAAAGCACCGCACGGCCGGCGATCACCGGATCGACATGAATCTCGTTACTGCCCGACTCCAGCACATCAATCAGATTCTGCAAGCCGTTCATCGCCATCCATGGGCAATGCGCGCAGCTCTTGCAAGTTGCGCTATTACCGGCAGTGGGCGCGTCGATAAAACGCTTGCCGGGCGCCGCCATGCGCATCTTGTGCAAAATACCGTTGTCGGTGGCGACGATAAATTCTTCGGCGTCCATGGTTTGCGCAGCAGCGATCAATTGCGAGGTCGAACCGACCGCATCGGCCAACGCCACCACCGCCGCCGGCGATTCCGGATGCACCAGGATTTTGGCCAGCGGATGCTCGCGCCGCAACAGTTCCAGCTCCACACCCTTGAACTCATCATGCACCAGGCAAGAGCCCTGCCACAACAACATATCAGCGCCGGTTTTTTGCTGGATATAGCCGCCTAGATGTTTATCAGGCGCCCATAGAATCTTTTTCCCCTGCGCATGCAAATGGGCCACGATATCGAGCCCGATCGATGAAGTCACCATCCAGTCGGCACGCGCTTTGACGGCTGCACTGGTATTGGCATAAACCACCACCGTGCGGTCCGGATGCGCGTCGCAGAACGCGCTGAACTCATCGGCAGGACAACCCAGATCAAGCGAACACGTGGCGTCCAGATCGGGCATCAGAATGCGTTTATGCGGACTTAATATCTTGGCGGTCTCGCCCATGAATCGCACACCTGCCACCACCAGCGTCTGTGCCGGATGATCACGTCCGAAACGCGCCATTTCGAGCGAATCGGAAACGCAACCACCGGTTTCCTCAGCCAGATCCTGCAAATCAGCATCCACATAATAATGCGCAACCAGCACGGTGCCGGTCTGCTGCAGCAGTTCTCGCGCGCGTTCTTTCAATGCCAAGCGTTGCGTCGGCGTAGGCGTGGCCGGCACGCGCGCCCAGGCTTGCGAGGTGCAACTGCCGCCCTCGGCCGGACGTTCAAATTCAATGGTTGTAATCGTCATGATTGTCGTGATGCGCAGATGATTCTGCTAAGAAATTATTCGATGCCTTGACTACTCAGATAATCCTCGTAACTACCCTGGAAATCAACCACTTCGTTTTCCTTGACTTCCAGAATACGCGTGGCCAGCGATGAAACGAATTCACGGTCGTGCGATACGAAAATCAAAGTGCCGGCGTATTTTTCCAGCGCGATATTGAGCGACTCGATCGACTCCATATCCATATGATTGGTCGGCTCATCCATTAGCAATACATTATGCCGGCCCAGCATCAACTTGCCATAAGTCATGCGGCCCTTTTCGCCGCCCGACAATACTTTCACGGACTTCTTGACGTCGTCGCCGGAAAACAGCAGACGGCCCAGAATAGAACGCACAGCCTGATCGTCGTCGCCCTCTTGGGTCCAGTTTCCCATCCAGTCGGTCAGCGTGACATCGTTGGCGAAATCCTCGGTCGGGTCTTGCGGCATATAGCCGACGTTCGCGTTTTCCGCCCATTTAACCAGACCATGATCCGGCGCCAGCTTGCACAAATCGGGGCCGCCGATACTGCGCAGCAAAGTAGTCTTACCAGCGCCGTTGGCGCCGATGATCGCGATCTTCTCGCCGGCTTCGACCATGATACTGAAATTCTTGAAAATCGGATGATCGAACGTTTTGCTGATGGTTTCCACTTCCACCGCCAGCCGGTGCAGTTTCTTCTCGCCGTCGAAACGCACAAACGGATTGGCGCGGCTGGACGGCTTGACGTCTTCGACCTTGATCTTCTCGATCTGTTTGGCGCGCGAAGTCGCCTGGCGCGCTTTCGATTTGTTGGCCGCAAAGCGGCGCACGAAGTCTTGCAATTCGGCGACCTTATCCTTGGCCTTGGCATTGGCCGACAATTGCTGCGCGCGCGCCTGCGAAGAGGCCAGCATGTATTCGTCGTAATTGCCCGGATAGACTTTCAAGGTACCGTAATCCATATCCGCCATATGGGTGCAGACCTGATTCAGAAAATGGCGATCATGCGAAATAATGATCATGGTCGAATTACGTTGATTGAGTACATCTTCCAGCCAACGGATCGTATTGATATCCAGATTATTGGTCGGTTCGTCGAGCAACAGAATGTCCGGATTCGAAAACAGCGCCTGCGCCAACAATACGCGCAGCTTCCAGCCCGGCGCCACATTGCTCATCGGTCCCTGATGCTGATCGATCGCTACGCCCACGCCCAGCAGCAGTTCGCCGGCGCGTGCTTCGGCGGTATAACCATCGTATTCGGAAAACTTGGCTTCCAGATCGGCCGCCTTCATATAATCGTCGTCGGTGGCATCCGGATTGGCATAGATCGCATCGCGCTCAGCCATCGCCGCCCACATCTCGGTGTGCCCCATCATCACGACATCGAGCACGCGCATTTCCTCAAACGCAAACTGATCCTGGCGCAACTTGCCGAGGCGCTCATGCGGATCGAGCATCACATTGCCGCCCGACGCTTCAAGATCGCCGCCCAGAATTTTCATGAACGTTGATTTGCCGCAACCATTGGCGCCGATCAGACCATAGCGATTGCCGTCGCCGAATTTAACTGAGATGTTTTCAAACAGCGGCTTGGGGCCGAACTGCATCGTAATATTTGCGGTTGATAGCATTCTTAAAAGGTTCTTTTCTTAGTGAAATCAAGTGGTTAATAGCGAATTCGCAATTATACCTTGAGGGCCAGTTCACGTTGGCTGGTCATTTAATTAAAATAAAATATCGCCTTAAGTATCCGATAGGATACAATAAGTCTCATGAACATAATCAATACAACCGATAAATTTGATGCTTGGCTTGCCGATTTGGCCGATCTGAAAGGCCGCGCAAAGATTCTGGTGCGCATTGACCGCGCTGCATTGGGTAACTTCGGCGACGCCGAATCTGTTGGCGATGGTATTTCTGAAATACGCATTCATTTTGGCCCGGGCTATCGCGTTTATTACGCTCGCGAAGATCGTGTTGTGTACTTACTGCTAAACGGAGGCGATAAGTCAACGCAAGCAGCCGATATCCAGCAAGCAAAATCCATGTGGGAACAAATCAAAAAGGAGCAATCATGACCATCAAAATTACGCCTTTCGATGCATCTAAATATCTGGATAGCGAAGAAGCTATTTCTGAATATATTAATGCAGCAATCGAAGAAGATGATGTAGATCTTTTTATCGCCGCGCTCGCCAATGTGGTGAAAGCATATGGCATCGCAAAAGTTGCAAGCGATGCTGGTATTGGCCGCGAAAGTCTTTACAAAACCCTGGCGCCAGGATCATCGCCTCGCTTTGAAACTGTCATGAAATTAGTCAAGGCACTAGGCATCACCATTACGACCGTTCCAATGCATTCCAAAGTTGTTAGCCACTCATAGGATTCGACGAAGCCGCGATTTACCACTGCGCGGCAGGCGTAATATTCAAGGATTTTTTCGGCCTTGCCGGGCTCCAACGCAGTTCCAGCCATGAAAACAGCACGCCACAATGCGCCTAAAGACTTTTTTAATACCGATCTTTGCCCTGATCCTTGCCTTCGGCAGCGCTACTTCAGCCACTGCCGGTTATAACGTCTGGACCAGCGATTACACCTTTACCAGACAGGAACTTGAAAACGGCATCAAATCCCGCTTTCCACAAAATTTGCAATACATGCAAATAATGGAGGTCCGGCTCAGCAATCCGGCATTGGCGCTGGATCAGGCCGGCAATCGTGTTATCACCAAGGTCAACGCCCATGTCAGCAGTCCGTTTCTGGCGACGCCGGTGGATGGCTTGCTGACCATCAGCAGCGGCCTGAAATACGATGCCTCTGCACACGCGGTCCGGCTCGATCGGCCGGTACTCGAAAGGGTCGATGCGCCGGGCTTGCCGGCAGCGTATGTACAGCAATTGAACGACATCGGCAAAACAGCCGCCGCGCAAACGCTCAACGACTATCCCTTATACACATTCAAACCGGAAGAGCTGCAACTGAACGGTCAGCAATTCGAACCCGGCGCCATTACGGTCACGGCCGACGGCATCAAGGTTGAAATACATCCGCTATAGCAAGTTTTGCCAGCGATGGATAAGCGGCAAAGGAAAGCGACCAGGAGCGGCTGCCTGCAGTTGACGTCAAGCGCGCCGTTGCACCGACTGCCAGCGTGGCCCGATCGGGAATATGGCCGAACGGCAGGCCGGTCAATATGGGCAGCTTCAGCTCAGCGCGCAGATAAGCCAACATCTTGTCAAAATCATAGCCATTGTCATGCGGCGCCAGACGATAGCCAGAAAAATCGCCCAGCAGAATCGCCTGCTGTTTTTTCAGCACACCGGCATAGTGCAATTGCAGCAGCATGCGTTCAATACGGTAAGGGTGTTCGCCGATATCTTCGAGAAATAAAATACCGCCGTCGATATCCGGCATATACGGCGTACCGGCCAAATGCGCCATCAGCGTCAGATTGCCGCCCCAGAGCACCCCCTCCAACGCCAGTTCCGGGCTTGATGCATCGTCACCGGCATCACCAGAATCGATCACCGTTTCCGCCTGCGTGACGCATTCCCAGAAACCGCCGATGGTCGATGCGCTGATCTGCTCCGCACCGAAATCGCCGCATAACATCGGTCCGGCAAAGCTTACCGCGCCGGTGCGCGCCAGCAGCGCCAGATGCAAGGCCGTAATATCGCTGAAACCGACAAACAGTTTGCCGCTGGCGGCCAGCAGATCGTAATCGATCGCATCGAGAATTCTCGACATGCCGTATGAGCCGCGCACCGCCATCACCACTTGCACATCCGGATTGACTGCCGCGGCATGCAATTGTGCGACGCGTGCGGCATCGTCGGCGCCGAAGCGTTGATAACGTTGTTGATGATCGTAATAATTGTGAACCCGGCAACCCTGCGCCTGCAATAGCGCGATGCCGCGCACCACGGCATCCGGGTTCAGCGCTGCGCCGCTGGGGGCGATGATGGCCACGCCGGTATCCGGCGCAACAATAGTGTCAGTGGCTAGCTTCATTCGGCGGCTTGTCCTGTCTCTGCGGCGTTTGCAGCGCGGCTCGTAACGTCTGTGTCTGCATCAGACTCAGCTTCAGCGCGCCGGCGCGCCCGTCGTTCAGCAAAAAACCGTTTTAACAAAGCCGCGCATTGTTCGGCCATGACGCCTCCCGATATACCGGTGTGATGATTCAGTTTTTCCTGTTCGAACAAATTGACGACCGAGCCGCAAGCGCCGGTTTTTGGATCGGTAGCGCCGTAGACCACCCGCGCCAAGCGCGCATGCATCATTGCGCCGGCACACATGGCGCACGGTTCCAGCGTCACATAGAGCTCACAACCGGGCAAGCGATAATTGCCGAGCGTATGGGCGGCGGCGCGCAATGCCATGATTTCGGCATGGGCGGTCGGATCGTGGCTACCGATCGGCCGATTGAAACCAGTCGCAATCACCACCCCATCCTTGACCACCACCGCGCCCACCGGCACCTCGCCCAAGGCCCAGGCGTGCTGCGCTTGCGTCAATGCCAGTTGCATGAAATCGGCTTCTGGCATGAGATCAATCGGCAGTGATTTCCGCCCAGCAATTGGGCGTTTCATGCAATACCAGCTTCTGCAGACGCAGGCCGGTGCCGTAATGATCCTGATAAGCGGCATTGAGAATATCAAAGGCCGTCTGCGCCAGATTCTCGACGGTGGGAATGCGGCTGATCACAACCGTTTTATGACCCGGCAGGCTCTCCAGAAAAGCCCGCACCGGCGCATCTTTTTCATAGACCAGAAAAGCGTGATCCCAGAGATCGACCAAATGCGCCTTGGCCAGCGTTTTGATATCCGAAAAATCCATGATCATGCCGTTGTCGGAGCTGCCTTCGACATCGATGACCTTGCCCACCAATGTGATTTCAAGCGTATAGCGATGGCCGTGCAAATTGCGGCACTGGCTTTTGTGATCCGGAATGCGGTGGCCTGCATCGAATTCCAGTTTGCGGGTAATGGTTAACATAATTCCATGCTTATTAAAGTGCTTTATAAATTATTCTCATCAGGGAATCTGCAGCAGCTTGTGCGTCTGGATGCTCAGCTTCCATTTCGGATTGTTTTTACAGATCTCGATTGCCTTGCGGGTATTGATCGCGAGCAGCGGGCCATCCATTGCCTGCACAAAAAAATGCGCGAAATCCAGCGCTTCGTAATCGGCCAATACCTGCCCATCCTGTGGAATCACAACCTTCAGTTCGCTGCCCCGCTTGACCTTCAATTCAGCCCCCATTTTCGGACTGACGCAAATCCAGTCGACGCCCGGCGGCACCTCGATCGTGCCATTGGTTTCAATCGCAATTTCAAAGCCGGCCGCATGCATCTGCTCAATCAGCGCCGTATCCAGTTGCAACAACGGCTCGCCACCCGTAAATACGACGTATTTGCTGGCTGTATAGCTGGCCGGCCATAAGGCATCGATGGCCGCGGCCAGCGTCATCGCCTCTTTGAACTTGCCGCCGCCCTCGCCGTCCGTGCCGACGAAATCGGTATCGCAAAACTGACAGACCGCCGCAGCGCGATCGGCCTCGCGGCCGCTCCACAGATTGCAGCCGCTAAAACGGCAAAACACCGCAGGACGCCCAGCATGCATGCCCTCGCCCTGCAGTGTGTAGAAAATTTCCTTGATGCTATACGTCACGACACGATCCTAAAGTTACAGCGCATTAGTTACAGCTCACTACACATTACATTACAACAGATAAAGCCCGGGCAATATATGCGCCGCGCATCATTGTAAGCTGCTTTGTGCGGTTGCCGATAATCAGTGCCCTGAGCCGAGCTGGCCGGCCCCGCTAAGAATTGCTCTGCGCCAAATGCAGTGCCGTATAAACACGATCGCCACGCATCGCATAATTGACCGACAGCAGGCTGCCGGTACGCCATACCGGATGCCAATCCTCGGTCAAGGCCAACGTCAAGCGCAGCGAAGCGGGCGTGAATGCCTGCACCCGCGCTGCACTGAAATCCATAAAACGTTGCGTATCGGGATATAAGGCCTTATACAGCGATTCTTTCGCTGAAAACAGAATGGTCAATGCCTGCGAAGGTGTGCAGCCGCCAATCGGCTCCAGCAATAGCGCCATTTCGTCTTCCTGCGCCACTAGTGCGGCGATACCGTCAACCGAGGCCGGTTCGATCAGGGTCTCGACGTCGATACCGAGCAGCCGGGTCGCGCCGATGCGGCTGACCGCGGCGACCGCCTCGCCGCTGCTATGCGTGATGCTGCCCAACCAGCCTGACGGCCATTGCGGCAAACGATCTGCGCCCATGGCGGGCGGCGCAGGCGCATCGCAAGCGGCGGCGCGCAAAGCGGCGAACGCACAATGGCGGCCGGCCAGATATTCGGTTTTACGTTTGGCGCTGGCGCTGCGCAGTGGCGACGGCAGCGTTGCAGAGGGGAGCGCTGCCGCCGCCGTTTGCGATGCGCCGCCTGCCATATAGACCGACGCCGGCAATGCCAATGCTGTCTTCAGACCATCGCGCCACCATGCGCTATCGGCGCCATCGGCGTTATCGCTACTTTGACTATCGAACGGCTGCTTATCCATCGGGCTCCTGTGAAGAGCCTGATTTTATCCGATGTCCGTCTAGCCTAGCGATCTACCGAAAAAAGGATAACTCGGATCGTTATAGCCTGGCGTCGATGCATGGCCGGGCGTCACCATCCCATCGATCAGCGCCTCTTCCGCAGCGCTAATGGCCAGCTCGACCGCCGGGTAATAATCTTCCATCTGCGCCAGCGTACGCGGACCGGCAATAACCGAACTGATGATCGGATTAGCCAGCACCCATGCCGTGGCCATCTGTCCCAGTTGCCATCCCTTTTGCTCGCAGTATTGTTTTAGGCGCTGGGCAATGTCCAGCGACTCTTGGCGGAATTCGGTCTGCATGATGCGGCTATCGCCCCGCCCGGCACGGGAATCCGACGCCGGCGGCTGGCCCGGCGCATATTTGCCGGTCAAGACACCGCGCGCAATCGGGCTGTATGGCACCACGCCGATGCCGTAATGCGCACATGCCGGCAAAATTTCAACTTCCGGGCCGCGATTGAGCAGGTTGTAATAGGGCTGGCACACCACCGGCTGCGCGACCCCGAGCTCACGGCACAGGCGGATTATTTCGGCAATGCGCCAGCCGCGGAAATTGGAAACGCCGAACGAGCGAATTTTGCCGGCGTTTATCAGATCGCCCAAGGCGCGCACCGCCTCTTCCAGATCGCCATCCGGATAATCGCGATGCAAATACAAAATATCCAGATAATCGGTTTTCAGACGCGTCAAACTCTGCTCGGCTGAACGCATGATCCACTGCCGCGAATAACCCGATTGATTCGGCGCCGGGCTCATCGGATTACCCAGCTTGCTGGCCAATACCCAATCGTGCCGCTGTCCTTCCAGTACCTGGCCGACCATGCGTTCGGACTCGCCCTTGCTGTACACATCGGCGGTATCGATAAAATTGATACCGTGCTCGCGGGCCGACGCCACGATGCGCTCGGCCTCGGCCAGTACGGTCTGATCGCCGAACATCATGCTGCCCACGCACAGCACCGACACCTTTAGATTACTTTTACCCAAACGACGATAACGCATTGAAATTCCTTGAAAGTTGAAAGTTGAAGCCGGGCAAATCGTACCGAACCGTACAGAAGCATACCGAATCGTATATTAAGCGGCCACCGCAACGCCCATTAAAAATCGTATTTTTCGATACAGAGGATGTAATTGTTTGCGCAGCCAGGGCTCAATATATACCGCGATTAAACTACCTGCACCGATCACCATGGCGATCGGCAGCAGCGGCATCAGAATCGATGGCATCCATGGCATTGCGTGGCCCATTTTAATGATCATCGCCACCATCATGTTTTCATGCAGTAAATACAGCGGATAACTGACAAAGCCGAGAAAAACCAATACCGGCCGGCTCAATACGAATTGTACCGGCCGCATCAAAATTGCGGCGCTGAAAACAATCACCACGACCATGGCGGCGACGGTTTGCTGCGGTCTTAAACCGCCGATCACGATGGCTGAGGCAATCGCCACCAGAACAGCAGCGATGAGCAAAGACATTTTCCGCTCATGAAAATAACGGTAAAACAAAGCGCCGCCGGCAAACCATCCGAATTGCTCCGCGCTGCTGGCCCGCAATATCAAATCGGGCCAATGCAGCCCGGCATCCGGGAACATATGTTGCAATTTGCTGACCGCCGCCGCGCATAAAAAGAGCATTGTCAGCACCATGATCATCTTTCTGCCGCCGATCAAAAAAAACAGCACGCCCGCAATAAAATAAAATTTTACTTCGACATACAGCGACCAGAACGACCCTTCGATGAACCCCTGCGGCGAGCCCAGAATGACGCTCCACCAGGTCGGCTCGATGAAGGTCAATCCCGGCAATATATCGCGCCACACCACCGCACCGGCCGGCCGCTCGGGAAACAGGCTGACCGAAGCAAATACCAGAAGCGAACAGATCAGCATGGCCGGAAACAGCCGCAGCCACCTGCGCGAAATGAAATCGCGAAAGTTTTGGCACTTCTCCAAAGTCATGAAGATGACGAAGCCGGAAATCAGGAAAAATAAATCGACGCCCAGCCATCCGTAAAAGAAGATCGGCACCTGAGCGAACCTGTCGCCGAATGGGAGCAGCTTCGGCCAGCGCGTATAAGAATGAAACAGGATGACGACGAAAATGGCGATGCCGCGCAATCCATCCAGGAAGCTCAGACGGTGATGATCTGCTCCGGCAGTACCTGATTGTTGGTCTGGTGTCATGAATGTCAATATGCGCAATTACGGCCGCTGGCGGCTTTTCCCGCAGACTCGCCGCCTTTGACAATATTGCTCAGGCGGAAGCCAATGGCGTTTTTCCACAGTGCACGCTGCATGTTACCTCTCCAAAATCGAAACATAATCAGGAAAAGTATGAACAAGTCGGGGCGGGGACTCCGTAAGCGGCAAGCTGATCGTTATGTAGGAATAAGGATAGTTCGGGCGTAGCTCAGGGGTAGCCCGATTAAATGTGCGGGAATGCGGACCATATATTGCCAATCAACATTTTCCGCACTACCCGATGACGCCAGGCGCATCAGAGCGACTAGCGACTAGGACAACTACGCCTTTGCCGCCTCTTCCAGTTGATTCAAACGCGCGCGAATAGTTCGCTCTTCGGTCCAGCGCGCGGTTTCGTCGCGCACGATGGCGACAATTGCGCTGACTTTATTATCCGGCGTATATAACATCCCGACCGTAAACGCGATCGACAGCGGCTTACCTTCCTTATGCAGCGCAGGCACGCGCAACACATCGTTGCCGTAGCGCGTTTCGCCGGTTGCCATGGTCTTGTGATAACCGTCCCAATGACGCTGCCGCTGGCGCTCCGGAATGATCAGATCCAGCGATTTTCCCAGCGCTTCGCTTTCGGTGAAACCGAAAATCCGTTCTGCCGCAGGGTTCCAAACAATGATCGCGCCGCCGGCGTCGCAAACCACAACGCCATCGCCGAGCGCGCCGATCAATTGCTTAAAATCGATTGCTGCTTCCATAGAGTATCTCCCTGTTCTGTTTCGAAAAAAAAGCGGCGTTCAGAAGCACCAGGCTTCCGAACGCCGCTCTTGTTAAAACGGTTCAGTAACTATTAAACCGCTTTTGCCGCGTGCAGATCGGCGATTTGTGCAGCAGTGTAACCCAAGGTGCCCAACACTTCGTCGGTATGCTCGCCCAGCAATGGCGAACCGGTGATTTCGACTGTCATATCCGAGAATTTGATCGGGCTGCCGACGGTCAGGTATTTACCGCGTTCCTTGTGATCGACTTCGGTAATTGTGCCGCTTGCACGCAAGGATGGATCGTTGGCGATTTCTTTCATCGTCAAGACCGGTGCGCAAGGAATATCGAACTTACGCAGGATGTCCACGGCTTCGAACTTGGTCTTGTCGGCCAGCCATACTTCAATGGTCGCGAAGATGTCGAAAATCTTGTCCTGACGCGCTTCAGCGGTCATGTACGCTGGATCGCTGGTCCACTCTTCCTTGCCGATCGCCTTGCAGATTGGCGCCCATGCGTGGCCTTGAATCGTGAAATAAATATATGCGTTAGGATCGGTTTCCCAGCCCTTGCACTTCAATACCCAGCCAGGTTGGCCGCCGCCGCCGGCGTTGCCGCCGCGTGGCACCACATCGCTGAATTTGCCGTGTGGATACTGTGGATACTCTTCCAGATAGCCGATGCGATCCAGACGCTGTTGATCGCGCAACTTGACGCGGCACAGGTTCAATACCGAATCCTGCATCGAAACCGCGACCTTTTGGCCTTTACCGGTTTTGTTGCGGCCATGCAGTGCTGTCAGGATACCGATTGCCAGATGCATACCGGTATTGCTGTCGCCCAGAGCGGCGGCGCTGACTGTTGGTGGGCCGTCGTCGAAACCGGTAGTGGAAGCGGCGCCGCCGGCGCATTGCGCCACGTTTTCATAGACTTTCAAGTCTTCGTAGTGATGGCCATCGCTGAAACCTTTGACCGAAGCCACGATCATGCCTGGATTCAGTTCGTTAATGTGTTCCCAAGTAAAGCCCATGCGGTCGAGCGCGCCCGGACCGAAGTTTTCAACCAGCACGTCGCACTCTTTGATCAGCTTGGTCAATACTTCCTTGCCTTGCGGTGTCTTGGTGTCCAGCGTCAACGAACGCTTGTTGCTGTTGAGCATGGTGAAATACAGTGCGTCAACGCCTGGGATATCACGCAGTTGCGAGCGAGTGACGTCGCCCGAACCTGGACGTTCGACCTTGATCACATCGGCGCCGTACCAAGCCAGCAGCTGGGTACATGCTGGGCCCGCTTGGACGTGGGTGAAATCGATAATCTTGATGCCTGACAATGGTTTGCTCATGATACTCATTCCTTTTTTAATTTATCTAGCTTGTGTCACTGAAAAATTAATTGATTTAAACATGGTTTGCGCCATGTTGCCGTATATACCCGCGCGGCGCTGAAACGCGATCCGTTATACGCGTTTTAAGGTCCAGTTATCATATCCAACACGACTTCTTTCTCTCATTGACCGGGGTCAATTTTCCCCGCATCATGTCCGGCGCATTATGCTTTATTTTTTAGACAACGAATCGAACCAATATGTCCCTTGTTTCAAATCATCCGGAAAAAAATATTATCCGCGTCCAACTCAAGCAGAATCTCGTGCTCAAAGGCATGCGTGACAGCGAAATGGCCGCACTTGAACCCTATTTAACGGTTGTTAATTACCAAAAGGGCGACATTCTGTTACATCAGGGCGTGCATGAAATGGAACAATATTTCATCCTGGACGGCATCCTCAAGCGGGTCGTCACCAATCAGCAAGCCAAAGAAATGATTCTACGCTTCGGCGCGGAAGGCGACATAGAAACCAGTTATGCAGCATGGCGCCTGAAGACGCCGACACCGTACAGCATTGTCTGCGTCACAAAAGCGCGCGTTGCCAAGATGCCATTACAGCAATGGGTTGCTTTCATGGAAAGCCACACCCAGATCAAATACGCTTTCGAATACGAAGTAATGCATCTGATGAGCGAGATCATGGCGCATACCATCACATTGCACCTGCTGGACGCTCCGGGCCGCGTGCATCGCTTCCTGCGCAAGCATGAAGAACTGTTCGACCGTATTCCGAAAAAGGAACTGGCGTCGTATCTGAATCTGTCGCCAGAGACGCTGAGCCGTTTGAAGAATCAAGGAAAAATCTAGCGCATGCCGAGTACGCGAGTATGCTCGGTCACGCGCGCGCTTAGCGCAGTTAAGCGTGTTCAGGCACTCAGTTAAAGCGATTACTAAGTTTCCCTATCCCATCTATTTCAATTTCAATCAGGCTGTTCGGCGGCATTGCGCCCGCCCCTGCCGCGGTGCCGCATAAAATAATATCCCCCGGATTCAGCGCGACATCTCTGGAAAGCAGACTCACCAGTTGTCCGACGGAAAAAATCATGTCATTGACCGGATAATCCTGTCTGGATTGGCCGTTGAGCATACTCCTGACCACCAGCATCGCCGGATCGAGACCGGTCGCGATCACCGGCCCGAGCGGAAAAAATGTGGATGATTCCTTGATGCGCGCCCATTGCGCGAAACTTGTTTCTTCGGCTGTATCGCCAAGCAGGGTGATATCGTTGACGCAGGTATAACCGAAGACATAATCGAGCGCTTCGGACTCGCTTACATCCTTGCATACGCGGCCGATCACAACGCCGAGCTCCCCGTCGAAGACGACCGGACTGCCGCATGACGGCTTGCGTATCGTTTCATTCGGATTCAAATACGACTGCGGCATTTTGAGCAAATAATGCGGTTTGGCAGGCGCAGCCATTCCCAGACTCTGCCCGAGCGAACGGAAATTATTCCACAAGGCAAGTACCTTGCCCGGCACTGCCGGCATCAGTAACTTGACCTCATTGAGCATGACCGTGAAATGCGTCGGCTCGGGCTTATCGAACATATCCCCGCTATAGACGCGGATTTTCTGGCCTTCCAATGTGCCGAAGCCTATCGTATCCGCATGATGAAAGCGCAGCCAGCGTTCTACCATTTTAAAGTATGGCCTCCGGCCGCGAACGTAAGGTTTCCAGCACAATCTCCATCAAACCGGCGCCGTCATGCTGAGTGACATATTTCATCAATGCCTCACGCATGCGCAGCGCCCAGAAGCTCTTGATATGCTTGGCAATATCGGTTTGCGCCTGCTGCCGATTCGGCATCGTTTCAAAAAATGAACCGATCTGATTCGCCATCTTGATCAGGTTGTCGGGTTTCGAAGCGTTATGTGCATGCGTGCTCATTTAGTCACCACCGCATCCACAGGCACGCCCTTGAGCAACGACTCCTGCATCGCATGATACTGCTTGAACTCCTTCTGCCATTGCGACGGCTGCGCCACCGGCATCACCTGCACCGCCGTGACCTTGTACTCCGGACAATTGGTCGCCCAATCCGAGTTATCGGTCGTAATCACATTGGCCCCCGACTCCGGAAAGTGGAAGGTGGTGTACACCACGCCCGGCTGCACCCGCTCGGTAATATCGGCCCGCAACACCGTATGCCCGGCGCGCGATTCAATGCCCACCCAGTCGTTCTGGCGGATGCCGCGGTCTTCGGCATCGTGCGGATGAATCTCCAGCCGGTCTTCACTATGCCATTGCGAATTCTCGGTGCGCCGCGTCTGCGCGCCCACGTTGTACTGCGACAGAATCCGCCCGGTGGTCAGAATCAGCGGGTATTTACCCGTGACCTTCTCGTCGGTGGCGATGTATTGCGTATTGAGGAAACGCCCCTTGCCGCGCACAAACTCGCCGATATGCATGATCGGCGTGCCGTCCGGCGCTTCGTCGTTGCACGGCCATTGCAAGCTGCCGACCTCTTCCAGTTTGGCGTAGCTGACGCCCTTGAAGGTCGGCGTCAACGCCGCGATCTCATCCATGATCTCCGACGGATGCTTATACGGCATCGGATAGCCCAGGGCAGCCGCCAACGCGACCGTGACTTCCCAATCCGATTTGCCCGCCTTGGGCGGCATCACCTTGCGTACCCGCGAGATGCGCCGTTCGGCATTGGTAAAAGTGCCGTCCTTTTCCAGGAACGACGAACCCGGCAGGAACACGTGCGCATATTTCGCCGTCTCGTTCAAGAACAGGTCTTGCACCACGATGCACTCCATCTTTTCCATCGCCGCAATCACGTGCTGCGTATTCGGATCCGACTGCACAATGTCTTCGCCCTCGCAGTACAGCCCCATGAACGTGCCTTCCATGGCCGCATCGAACATGTTCGGAATACGCAACCCTGGTTCGGCATTCAAGCTCACGCCCCAGGCCGCTTCGAACTGCGCGCGCACGGTGGAGTCCGAAATATGCCGATAGCCCGGCAACTCATGCGGGAACGAGCCCATGTCGCAGGCGCCCTGCACATTGTTCTGGCCGCGCAGCGGGTTCACGCCCACGCCGTCGCGTCCGACATTGCCGGTGGCCATGGCCAGATTGGCGATGCCCATCACGGTGGTCGAACCCTGCGCATGTTCGGTCACGCCCAGGCCGTAATAAATGGCGCCGTTGCCGCCAGTAGCGAACAGGCGCGCCGCGCCGCGCATCTCGGCAGCCGGCACGCCGGTCACCGCTTCCATGGCTTCCGGCGAATTCTCCGGACGCAGCACAAAGGCTTTCCATTCTGCATACGATTGGGTATCGCAGCGTTCCTGGATGTACGCCTCTTTTTGCAGTCCTTCCGACAGGATCACATGGGCCAAGGCGGTAATCACCGCCACATTGGTGCCCGGCATCAGTTTTAAGTGATAGTCGGCCTGCACGTGCGGCGACTTGACCATTTCCGTGGTGCGCGGATCGATCACGATCAATTTCGCGCCCTGGCGCAGTCGGCGCTTCATTTGCGAGGCGAACACCGGATGCGCCGAGACCGGATTGGCGCCCATGACAATGATCACGTCCGACAGCATCACCGAATCGAAGGTTTGGGTGCCGGCCGATTCGCCCATCGTCTGTTTCAAGCCGTAGCCGGTGGGCGAATGGCACACCCGCGCGCAGGTATCGACGTTGTTGTTGCCGAAGGCCGCTCTGACCAGTTTCTGCACCAGATAGGTCTCTTCATTGGTGCAGCGCGAGGAAGTGATGCCGCCGATCGAATCGGTGCCGTGCTTGGCCTGGATGCGGCGGAATTCGCTGGCCGCATAGGTCAAGGCTTCGTCCCAGGACACTTCTTTCCACGGATCGGTAATCTTGCTGCGGATCATCG
>JAQGNR010000148.1 GCA_028291765.1 Herbaspirillum sp. | reverse complement strand
CCTTAATCAGCGTTGCTAACAAGCATAGTGATCACAACTTGCTGCTGATGATGACCGTTACGCCGGCCTGTTCGCCGACTACCGCCGACAACACGGCAAACAGCTCCGAGCCATCGCGCGTATTGCGCCAGATGCGGCCGTCGTGCTTATAGTGGAAGCCGCCGGACTTCGCGGCGACCCAGATTTCCTGCATCGAAGCCTGCGTGTTGACGATGATCTTGGAGCCGTTATCGATGCACTCGATTGTCAGCACATTGCCGCTGCGGCTGCATTCGACGTCCAGATCGGTGGTTTCCGCGGCGATTTCCAGCGAATTCTCGATGCTGCTAAACGCCTGCTCGGCCAGGTCCAGGAATTCGGATTCCGTCATGCTACACTCCAACGCGTTGATCTAAACCCTGATTCTATCGTGAAGCCACTATTTTATTTGCCGCGTACCATTCTTATTTGCAGCGTCTTCGCCATGACGGGACTGCTGAGCGCCTGCGGCCAGACCGGTCCGTTGTACATGCCGAAGGTGCCGGCCGATCCCGATGCGCCGCCCGGCGCGGCTGCCGAGCCTTCAGTGCGTCAACAGCAGCACCGCATGCCGCTGCCGGGTTCGAACACGAGCGGCACGCCATCCGGGTCCGGGTATATGCCGAATCCGTTCTCGCGCTGACCGAATTATTGCAATGAGATTATTGCGATGAAACTATTGCCGCCGGCCATTTCCCCTTTTTAACTTTTTTATCCTTATTCCGCTCCCGATGTCGCATTTTTCTTATCGCAATGGTGTGCTGCACGCCGAACAGGTGTCGCTATCCGCGCTCGCCGGCCAATACGCCACCCCGTTATATGTCTATTCGAAGCAGGCGCTGATCGAGAATTTCTCCGCCTACGCGGACGCCTGCCGCGAAAACGGCCGCGGCGCCGAAGGGTTCGACCCGGCGCTGGTCTGCTATTCGGTGAAATCCAATTCGAACCTGGCCGTGCTGAACACCCTGGCCGCGCTCGGCTCCGGTTTCGACATCGTCTCCGGCGGTGAATTGCTGCGCGTGATCGCGGCCGGCGGCGATCCGCGTAAAGTCATTTTTTCCGGCGTCGGCAAGGGCCGCGATGAAATGCGGCTGGCGTTGTCCCACGATATCCTTTGTTTCAATGTCGAATCGATCCCGGAACTGCATCGGCTCAACCAGGTGGCCGCCGAAGCCGGCCGGCGCGCGCGCGTCTCGCTGCGCGTCAATCCGAACGTCGACGCCAAGACCCATCCGTATATTTCCACCGGCCTGAAAGAAAACAAATTCGGCGTCGCCTATGAGGATGCGCTGGATTGTTACCGGACTGCGGCAGCGCTGCCAAATATTGAAGTAGTCGGTATCGATTGCCATATCGGTTCGCAATTGCTGGACGATGCACCGCTGCTGGAAGCGCTGGAGAAGATCATCGAACTGGTCGACCGGCTGGCGGCCGAAAATATCGTACTGCATCATCTCGATATCGGCGGCGGTATCGGCATTATTTACGATGACGAGATGCCGGTAGCCGTTGGCGATTATCTGGGACGCCTGTTTGCCCGCGTCCATGCCTGGCGCGAGGAAAAGCACCAAGGCCGGCCGATCAAGGTCATGTTCGAGCCGGGCCGTTCGATTGTCGGCAATGCAGGCGTGCTGGTTACCGAGGTGCAATATCTGAAGCATGGCGCCGAAAAGAACTTTGCAGTAGTCGACGCGGCGATGAACGATCTGATGCGTCCGGCTCTATACGAGGCTTATCACGGCGTACAGCAGGTCCAGCAACAGCACGGCAGTGCGGCCAAAACCTACGATGTGGTCGGTCCGGTATGCGAATCCGGCGATTGGCTGGCGCGCGGCCGCACGCTGGCGCTGGAACAGGGCGATTTACTGGCGATCATGTCCGCCGGCGCATACGGGATGACCATGGCCTCCAATTACAATACCCGCCCACGCGCGGCCGAAGTGATCGTCGATGGCGACAAGGTCCATCTGGTGCGTGAACGCGAGTCTGCAGCCGGCCTGTTTGCTCTGGAGTCGATCATTCCTTAAGTGCAAAGCAAGTGCTGAGTAAGTGTCGAGTAAGTGCAGCAGGCGGTTCAAGCTATGGACGAGAAGCGCAGCCGTACGTAGAGGTACGGTGAGCATCACAGTCCGTAGATTGGATCGCCTGCTGCGCTTAATCGGCGCTTACCGCTGTAAAACCTTTATAATTCAGGGTTTTGGATGATTTTGCGGAGTATTTCATGCCGATTTATGCGTATCGCTGCGAAGCGTGTGGTTTTGCCAAAGATGTGCTGCAAAAAATGTCGGACGATACCTTGTCCGTTTGCCCCTCCTGCGAGCAGGATGCGTTTCGCAAACAGGTCACCGCTGCCGGCTTCCAGCTCAAGGGTTCCGGTTGGTATGTAACCGATTTCCGCAATGGCAGCGGCGGCGCGGCCAAGACGGCGCCCGCGGCTAATGCGAGTGATGATGGCAATGGCAGCGGCGGTAAGGACAGCGGCAGCAAAGAGGCCGGTAGCCAGTCCGGCGATAGCAGTGCGGCGGCCGCGCCGGCCGCGCCTGCAACGACTGGCGCTGCCGGCGGAGCATCCGCAGCGCCGGCAGCAGCAGCCAGCACCAAACCGGCCGCCTGACGACGGCATAATATTGCGCAGCACCGGGCGGATCGGTGTTGCGCAAGCAGACGCGCGTCGGCGGCGCGTCATCTGATAAAGACACACAAGATGCGTAAATATTTCATCACCGGTCTTCTGATCCTAGTGCCACTGGCCATCACGCTGTGGGTGCTTAATCTGATCATCGGCACCATGGATCAATCCCTGCTGTTGTTGCCGGTGGCGTGGCGTCCGGAAACCCTGATCGGTTTTTCCATTCCCGGCCTGGGCAGCATTCTGACTTTGCTGATCATCTTCCTGACCGGCGTGTTCACGCGCAACTTTATCGGGCGCCAGGTCGTTTCGATATGGGAGGCGGTGCTCAAGCGGATCCCGGTGGTCAGCTCCATCTATTCCAGCGTCAAGCAGGTTTCCGATACCTTGTTTTCCTCCTCCGGCAATGCATTTCGCAAAGCGGTGCTGGTGCAGTATCCGCGCCAGGGTAGCTGGACCATCGCATTCGTGACCGGTGTGCCCGGCGGCGACGTGCGCAATCATCTGAAAGGCGATTACGTCAGCATCTACGTGCCGACCACGCCGAACCCGACTTCCGGATTTTTCCTGATGGTGCCGCGTGCCGAAACCATCGAGTTGGCGATGAATGTCGATGAGGCGCTCAAATACATCGTATCGATGGGCGTGGTGGCGCCGGAACACTTTGAAAGCAAGGTTCTGATCGATCCGAACAAGGTCGACCCTATTGCCTGATGTACGCTCAAGCATGCGCCAATGCCGTAGCCGCAGGCTCGAAAATAGCCGAAGCCAATTAAAAAAACTGTAGTCAACACTGTAAACGGAACTCGAATATGTCCATGCGAACTCATTATTGCGGCCTTACTACCGAGGCGCTTCTTGGTCAAACCGTCAGCCTGTGCGGCTGGGTGCATCGCCGGCGCGACCACGGCGGCGTTATCTTCATCGATTTGCGCGACCGCGAAGGTCTGGTGCAAGTGGTGTGCGATCCGGATCGTGCGGATGTTTTTAAAAACGCCGAAGCGGTGCGCAATGAATTTTGTCTGCGCATCACAGGCGTTGTGCGCAATCGGCCCGAAGGGACCGGCAACGCCAATCTGGCCTCCGGCAAGATCGAAGTGTTGTGCCATGAACTGGAGGTATTGAATCCTTCGGTGACGCCGCCGTTCCAGCTGGATGACGATAATCTGTCGGAAACCACCCGCCTGACGCATCGCGTGCTGGATCTGCGCCGTCCGCAAATGCAAAACAATTTGCGTTTGCGCTACAAGGTATCAATGGAAGTGCGCAAGTTTCTCGATTCCAACGGCTTTATCGATATCGAAACACCGATGCTGACCAAGTCCACCCCGGAAGGCGCACGCGATTACCTGGTGCCTTCGCGCGTGAATGCCGGCGCATTTTTCGCATTGCCGCAGTCGCCGCAATTGTTCAAGCAATTGCTGATGGTGGCCAATTTCGATCGTTATTACCAGATCACAAAATGTTTCCGGGATGAAGATCTGCGCGCAGACCGCCAGCCGGAATTCACCCAGATCGATTGCGAAACTTCCTTCATGAACGAACAGGAAATCCGCGATCTGTTCGAAGGCATGATTCGTCTGGTATTCAAGAACACGCTCAACATCGATCTGCCGGATCCGTTCCCGGTGATGGATTGGGCCACAGCGATGCATCTGTACGGCTCCGACAAGCCGGACATGCGCGTCAAGCTGGCGTTCACCGATCTGACCGAAGTCATGAAAGACGTCGATTTCAAAGTATTTGCCGGCGCGGCGAATATGGAAGGCGGCCGCGTGGTCGGTCTGCGCGTTCCGGGCGGCGCTGCAATGCCGCGTTCGGAAATCGATGCCTATACGCAATTCGTCGCCATCTACGGCGCCAAGGGTCTGGCGTACATCAAGGTCAATGAAACAGCCAAGGGCCGCGATGGCTTGCAATCGCCGATCGTCAAGAATCTGCATGACGAGGCCTTGGCCAAAATCGTGGCGCAGACCGGCGCACAGGACGGCGATCTGATTTTCTTCGGCGCCGATAAGGAAAAAGTCGTCAACGACGCCATTGGCGCATTGCGCGTCAAAATCGGCCATAGCGATTTCGGCAAGAAAAACGACATGTTCGACGACGTCTGGCGTCCGCTGTGGGTAGTCGATTTCCCGATGTTCGAATACGACGAAGACAATCAGCGCTGGGTCGCATTGCATCATCCGTTTACATCGCCGAAGGACGGCCATGAAGACTTCATTTCGAGCGAACCCGGCCGTGCAATTGCGAAAGCCTACGATCTGGTGTTGAACGGCTGGGAACTGGGCGGCGGCTCGGTGCGTATCCATCGCGCCGAGGTGCAGAGCAAAGTATTCCGGGCGCTCAATATCGGCGACGAGGAAGCGCAACTGAAATTCGGCTTCCTGCTCGATGCATTGCAATACGGCGCACCGCCGCATGGCGGTATCGCGTTCGGTCTGGACCGTCTGGTGACCATGATGGCCGGCGCCGAATCGATCCGCGACGTGATTGCCTTCCCGAAAACCCAGCGTGCGCAATGCTTGCTGACGCAGGCGCCATCGATGGTCGATGAAAAGCAATTGCGTGAATTGCATATCCGTTTGCGCAATACGGAGCCGGCCAAAGTTTAGTGCGGGCGGTTTAAAGGCATAATGAAAGGCGCGAAATTTCGCGCCTTTTTCAATTTTGCCGACACTTCATGGACAAGCCCTACAAAATTCCCGAATCGGTGCTGGTGGTGATTTATACCGATGCACTGGAAGTGCTGCTCATCGAGCGCACCGGCACCCCCGGTTTCTGGCAATCGGTGACCGGTTCCAGGGATGCGCCCGATGAACCGCTGCGCCAGACGGCGCGGCGCGAAGTATTCGAAGAAACCGGCATCGTGGTGGCACGCGGCAACACCGATACCGGGCCATCGATTGCCGGTATCGACGATGCCATGCGCAATAAGGTCGATGGCGCCGATCTAAGCGATTGGCAACTTTCCAACGTTTATGAAATCTATCCGATCTGGCGTCATCGCTATGCGCCCGGAATCACGCACAATACCGAACATGTATTCGGCTTGCGGGTGCCGCGCGGGATCGCGGTGACGCTGGCGCCGCATGAGCATACCGCTTTGCGCTGGTTGCCCTATCGGGCGGCGGCAGATCTTTGTTTTTCACCATCGAATGCCGAAGCGATTTTGCAATTACCGCATCATTTATCAGGGTAACAATATTTATGAAGCCAGATTTATGAAGCTACGCATCGCCACCTACAACATTCACAAAGGCGTGACCTCGTTCGGCGCGCGTCCGCGTATTCATGCATTGAAACTGGCGTTGAACAAACTCGATGCCGATATTCTTTTTCTGCAAGAGGTGCAGGGCCGGGACGATCAGATTGCGCTCAAGCATGCGACCCAATGGCCCAAGCTGCCGCAGCACGATTTTCTGGCCGGCGATTCGCACCAGGCCGCTTACGGCATGAACGCAGTCTACGATCACGGCCATCACGGTAACGCACTGCTGTCGCGTTTTCCGATCGCCTCTTCCTCCAATCAGGATATCTCCGACCATGCATACGAATCGCGCGGCATTTTGCATTGCGTGGTGCAATTGCCGGAAACCGCGGTGCATTGCTATGTTGTGCATCTGGGCTTGTTCGGCGGCAGCCGCAAGCGGCAGGCCGCGGCACTGATCGAAGCGGTCCGCAGTTCGGCGCCGCCGCGTGCGCCGGTCATTATTGCGGGCGATTTCAACGACTGGGGCAATAGTCTGGGCGAATTTTTACGGCTGCGCCTGAATGTCACGGAAGTATTCGATCAACGCCTGGCGCGCGGCATGCTTTCCATGCTGCGCAGCTTGACCGGCAGCGCGCCCAAGTTGCGCGCCGCCCGTACTTTCCCGGCGGCCTTGCCGATGCTGTCGCTGGACCGTATTTATCTGCGCGGCCTGCGGGTCGAATCGGCCGAAGTATTGCATGGTGCGCTGTGGGCTAAACTATCGGATCACGCGCCTGTTATCGCTACTTTGCATCTGGACTAATCATTATGTTTAGACCCATGTTTAACCCCATGCCGGCCTGATGCGCCATCTGAAATACAGTACCGAGAACGAGATCGCCCTGTTGCATTGCGGGGCCGAGTTCTTTCCTGCACTGATTGCCGCAATCGATGCGGCGCAGGCCGAAATTTATCTTGAAACCTATATTTTTGCGCTGGACGACAGCGGCGTGCCGGTGCGCGATGCGCTGCAGCGCGCGGCGCGCCGCGGCGTCCTGGTGCGCGTCGTTACCGACTGGCTCGGCACCGGGCGCAGCGTCAGCAAAATACTCAAGCAACAACTCAAAGAAGATGGCGTGCACCACCGCAGCTTCAATCCATGGTTCAAGCGCGGCGTGGCCCGCTCGCATCGCAAACTATGCGTGGTCGATCGGCATATCGCGTTTGTCGGCGGCCTCAATATCAACGACGATTTCTATTCGGACGACCGGCTGGCGGAGCGCTTGCCCGCGCGGCGTTGGGATTTCGCCATCAGTATCATCGGCCCGCTGGTGCAGGATGTGGTCGAGGAGATGCAGGCGCAATGGATGCGGCTGGGCCCGTTGCGACTGCGGGCGCGCTGGAAAAATTTCAGGAGAGGACGGATCAAGCATGCTGTGCCGATCCACGGCAGCGCAATGGCCGCGCTGGTGGTGCGCGACAATTTGCGCAACCGCCGCACCATACAGCGTACTTATCTGCAAGCGCTGGGACAGGCGCATCACAGCGCGTATCTGGCAAATCCCTATTTCGCGCCGGGCCGCAAGATGCGGGCCGCACTGGAACAGGCCGCGCTGCGTGGCGTGAAAGTCACACTGTTGCTGGGCGTGGGCCAGTTTCGCATGCAGGATGCGGTTGCCAATTGGTTTTATCCCAAGTTATTGAAGAGCGGCGTGAAGATCGTCGAATACAACAAAACGCAGTTGCACGGCAAAGTTGCGGTGGTCGATGATGAGTGGGCTACCGTGGGTTCCAGCAACTACGATGGCTTGAGCCTGTTTGTGAATCAGGAAGCCAACGTGGTGATCAACGTCGACGCCTTCGCAGTCAGCCTGCGCAAACAGATTCAGAGCGGCATCGCCGACGGTGTGGAGGTTCTGGCAGCGGAGTTCGCGCATACGCCGTGGTATCGTCGGGCAGGGCATATGCTGGCGTTCTTTCTGTACCGGACAGTGATCCACCTGATTACGCTGGGTAAGGATGCCTGAAACGCCTGAAATGGACTAAGATTGTTGTCGATTGCCCCCTAAACTTTAGTGAAGGAATAAACATGGACGATGTCGTTATTGTTGCAGCAGGCCGCACTGCAGTGGGTAAATTCGGTGGAGCGTTGTCGAAGGTGCCGGCGTCCGAATTGGGCGCGCACGTCATCAAGGGTTTGCTGGCCAAAACAGGGATTAAGCCGGAGCAGATCAGCGAAGTTATCTTAGGGCAAGTATTGACTGCCGGCGTAGGACAGAATCCGGCGCGCCAGGCCGTGATCAAAGCCGGTTTGCCTGACATGGTGCCGGCGTTTGTGGTCGGTAAAGTCTGCGGCAGCGGTTTGAAAGCGGTGCATCTGGCAGCGCAAGCCATCAAATGCGGCGATGCGCAGATTGTGATCGCCGGCGGTCAGGAGAACATGAGCGCCGCACCGCACGTCCTGAATGGCTCGCGCGACGGCTTTCGCATGGGCGACGCCAAGTTGACCGACACCATGATTACCGATGGCCTGTGGGATGCCTACAATCAATATCACATGGGTATCACCGCAGAAAATATCGCCAAGAAATTCGAAATTACACGAGAGCAACAGGATCAGTTTGCGCTGGCGTCGCAAAACAAAGCGGAAGCAGCGCAAAAGGCCGGTAAATTCAAGGATGAAATCCTGCCTTTCGACATCGTCACCAAGAAAGGCACGACTGTCGTTGATAGCGATGAATTCATCAAGCACGGCACCACGCTGGAAATGCTCAGCAGCCTGCGTCCCGCATTCGACAAAACCGGTACCGTGACCGCCGGCAATGCCTCCGGGATCAATGACGGCGCGGCAGCGGTGATTTTGATGTCGGCCAAACTGGCGGCAGAACTCGGTCTGAAACCGTTGGCAACCATCAAAGCGTATTCATCGGCCGGTGTCGATCCGAGCCTCATGGGCATGGGCCCGGTGCCTGCATCGCAGCTCTGCCTGAAGAAAGCCGGCTGGACTGTGCAGGATCTCGATCTGATGGAAATCAATGAAGCCTTTGCGGCGCAGGCGCTGGCAGTCAACCAGCAAATGGGCTGGGATACCAGCAAGATCAACGTCAATGGCGGCGCGATTGCGATCGGTCATCCGATCGGCGCATCGGGTTGCCGCGTGCTGGTGACCTTGCTGCATGAAATGATCCGGCGCGATGCCAAACGCGGTCTGGCCAGCTTGTGCATCGGCGGCGGCATGGGTGTGGCGCTGGCGGTGGAACGTCCATAGGTCGTTAGGGCATTAAGGTGTGTTGAGTAATGAGCGAAACGGTACGCATCGATAAGTGGCTATGGGCGGCGCGTTTTTTCAAAACGCGTTCGCTGGCCGCCGATGCGGTCGAGTCCGGCAAGGTGCGCTGGAATGATGAGCGCACCAAACCTTCCCGCAATCTGAAAATCGGCGATAACTTGCTGATCGACAACGGCGCCATGCAATGGCAGGTAACGGTCATTATCCTGTCGGATAAACGCGGCGCGGCGGCGCTGGCCCAAACGCTGTATCTGGAAACGCCCGAGAGTATCGCCCGGCGCCAGAACGAGGCCGAGCAACGCAAACTATTCCATGAACCTACTTCCCGCTTGAAGGGAAGGCCGACCAAACGCGACCGGCGATTGCTGGATCAGTCGCGTTCCTGAGTGAGCTTTTAATCGGCGCATCCCCTTACGAATACGACAGGAGATTGAACATGGATCACCGCTATTTCATGGACCGTGCCTATACACATGCCTTGAAGAGTTACCAGCAAGGCGGTTGCCCGATTGGCGCCGTGCTGGTAGACGACAACGGCGATGTCCTTGGAGAGGGACACAATATGCTCGTCCAGGAAGGCAATCCCATTATTCACGGCGAGATGGCAGCCATGCGCGCAGCCGGCCGCATGGCAACGCGGCGCAACACCACCATGTATACGACGCTTAGCCCATGCATGATGTGCGCCGGGACGATCGTCCAGTTTAAGATTCGCAGGGTCGTTGTGGGAGACACGGTGAATTCCGCCGGCAACGTCGATTTCCTTCGGGAGCACGGCATCGAGGTCATTGTGATGGATCACCGGGCCTGCATCGAACTGATTGAGAAGTTCCGCAGCGAGAAGCCCGATCTCTGGACAGAGGACTGGGGCGGGGCCTGATTCAGGCCATCCGCGGGGTCGCTTCGCACCCCTCGCCCCTCACGCCCCTCACGTCATTTATCGGCGTCGAACGCTACGTTCAAATTTATTAAATGTTTGCAAATGGCGCTTAATTATTTGCATTTTCTTTATAGGCACTCCGCTACACTTCCTACCCGCTACCGCTAAGGCAACGCAGCCACAAGCTGCACGGCCACCTATCTTGCTATGTCTATGACCGCTGCACATCGAACCGAAAATAAGCACTTTCTCTACCAGTGGATCATCCACACCATAGTTCTGCTGGCACTGGGCAGCTTCATCGCCTACACCCAATACAAGGAATACCATCGCATCGACCAACAGGAACACGAAAGGCTGACGAACCAAGCCGAGATCGTGGAGAAAAACCTGGCGTCGCAACTGCTGTTGGCAAACCGGGTGATCGACAGCGTGCTCAACGAGCTGCCCTCCTGGCAGGCAGAAGACAGCGGGTTGCAGCGTGCCAACCACCAGCTCAAGCTCATCAATGACGACTTGATCAGCATCCGCTCCATCCTGCTCATAGGCGCCGATGGCCGGGTGAGCGCCAGTAGCGATGTGGATCTGGTCGGCTCAGACCTGAGCCACAGCGACAGCTTCCAGTATGCCATGCGCCATCCGACGCCGGCACTGCTCTATCTGAGCGTGGGGACGGCGGTGCCGGGTCAGGCTCGCATGATTAAGCTGTATCGCAGCATCACCGGACTGCAGGGCCAGTTTGCCGGCATCGCCATGGTCAGCATCGCGTCCGAGTATTTCTCAAGCCTGCTCGACTCGGTGCGCTACGCCCCCGACGTCTGGAGCTCGATCTCCGGTGCCGACGGCCAGCTCTACATGGTTTCACCGCGCGGCGCCGGTGCGGCCGATGGCAGCCGCATGGCCGCCGTGCGCATCGTGCAGCCGCGCGCCGTGTTCACCGACGCGGCGTTGCGGGTGGTTGTCGCGCGCGATCCGGGCATGCTGTTCGCGTCGTGGCGCTACAACCTGTATGCGCAGAGCATCCTGTTCGGCGCGATCGCCATCATCAGCATGCTCGGCTTGTTGATAATACAAAAGCGGCGCCGCGCGCAGCGCGCCGAGAGCCAGAAGGCAGAGAAAAAAATTCAAGAGCTGGCCTTTTTCGACCAGCTCACCAAACTGCCCAACCGCATACTCTTGCTCGACCGGCTGAAGCAAGCCATGCAAGCCAGTCAGCGCAGCGGCAGCTACGGCGCTGTGCTGTTCATCGACCTCGACAACTTCAAGACGCTCAACGACACACTCGGTCACGACATGGGAGACCTGCTCCTGAAGCAGGTCGCGCAGCGCTTGAACGGCTGCGTGCGCGCTGGCGACACCGTATCCCGCCTGGGCGGCGATGAATTCGTCGTCATGCTGAGGGACTTGCATGCGAACGCGCAGGATGCTGTCGTTCAGGTGGATATTATCGGCACCAAGATCCTGCACGAACTGAGCCAGACCTACCAGCTCAACCAGGTGTCCCATCGCAGCACATCAAGCATCGGCGCCACTCTGTTCCTGGGCAACCAGACGACCATAGACGATTTGCTGAAACAAGCCGACCTCGCCATGTACAAGTCCAAGGCCGTGGGGCGCGACGCCCTGCGCTTCTTCGATCCGGCCATGGAAGTGACGATGCTGGAGCGGGCCACGCTGGAAACCGACCTGCGTGACGCCATCCTGCACCGCCAACTGCTGCTGCACTACCAGCCGCAAATCGGCGCCCACGGAACCCTGACCGGCGTGGAGGCGCTGGTGCGCTGGCAGCACCCGGTACGTGGGCTGGTGCCGCCGGCCGACTTCATTCCGCTGGCCGAAGAAATCGGCATCATTCTGCCGCTGGGACAATGGGTGCTGGAGACGGCCTGTCAACAACTGCTGGCTTGGGAGTCGCAGGCCGCCATGCGGCATCTGACCATAGCGGTCAATGTCAGCGTGCGCCAGTTCAGCCAGGACGACTTCGTCGAACAGGTGCTGGCCGCGCTGGCCCGCAGCGGCGCCAATCCGTGCCGCTTGAAGCTGGAACTGACGGAAAGTGTGTTGGTGTCCGACGTGGGCGGGGTGATCGAAAAGATGTCTGCGCTGAAAACCCATGGCGTCGGCTTTTCGCTGGACGACTTCGGCACAGGCTACTCCTCGCTGGCCTACCTGAAGCGCCTGCCGCTGGACCAGTTGAAGATAGATCAGTCCTTCGTCCGCGACGTGCTCAATGACCAAAGCGACGCGTCGATTGCAAAAACCATCATCACCCTGGCGCAGAGCTTGAATATCGATGTCATTGCCGAGGGCGTGGAGACGGCCGCACAGCGCGACTTCCTGGCGCGTTCGGGCTGCCACGCGTATCAAGGCTATTACTTCAGCCGGCCGCTAGCCCTGCCAGACCTCGAACGCTTCGTGCTGTGCGACGTCCAGCCGGGGGCCATGGCTTCGCAGGGGTTCAAAATACGCAACGACCGGCCTCTACTCATCAGTTGAGCGGAAAATTTTAGTTGATATTGTCGAGGCGCAACTAATGATGTCTCAGAGGCGATTGCGCACAAGGCCTGAATCGTCAGAATTATGCTCTGACTTTGACGATGGGCAACCACACCCGATCGGTTGCAATTATTCATTTGACATTTCCCGTGTCATGCATAATAGTACGACCGTTCGCTTAAAATAAATCCATCCCGCCAACCTTTGAATACTGCTATGGTGACTTCCAACCCAACCGTGGTTCGCCCCAAACTCATGCGCAAAGGCGAGCTCACGCGCGCTGCAATCCTTGATGTCGCTTTGCAACTGGCCAGCCGGCAAGGGCTGGAAGGTTTGACCATCGGATTGCTGGCGGACCAGATGAAGATGAGCAAGTCGGGCGTGTTCGCCCATTTCGGCTCGCGCGAGGATTTGCAGATTGAAGTCGTCAAACTGTATCACCGGCGTTTTGAGGAAGAGGTGTTTTACCCGAGTATCCAGGACCCGCGCGGTTTGCCGCGCCTGCAGGCAATGTTCGCCCGCTGGATTACCCGGGTGACAGTCGAAATTGCATCCGGCTGTATCTATATCAGCGGTGCGGTCGAATACGACGACCGGCCCGGTCCCATCCGCGATCAGTTGGTCGACATGGTATGCACCTGGCAGAATGCTTTGCATCGCGCAGTGGTGCAGGCCATCGAAGCTGGCCAATTGCGGGCCGACGTCGATGCGCGGCAGATGGTGTATGAAATGTACGGCTTGATCCTCGCGCTGCATCACGATGCGCGTTTCCTGAAAATACCGGGCAGTGTGCAACGCGCACAGTCGGGTTTTGAACGTCTGATCGCAAGCGCTCGCAATAGCGGAGCGCCTGCGCTTAAAGCTGCACCGCGCAGAACTGCGCTCTGAAATTTATCGACCCGGACGCCCTTAAATTAACTCGCCGCCAGGAGACCCAGATGCCCCAATATATTGCCCCGTTGCGCGACATGCAATTCGTTCTTCATGAATTGCTCAATGTTGAAGAAACATTGAAAACGCTGCCAAAATATGCCGAAACGGATCGGGCGCTGATCGATCAGGTATTGGAAGAGGGCGGCAAATTTGCGTCGGAAGTCGTCTTCCCGCTGAATCATTCGGGCGATCAGGAAGGCTGTCATCACGACAAGGCCACTAAAAGCGTCACCACCCCGAAGGGCTACAAAGAAGCCTACCAGCAATATGTCGAAGCCGGCTGGCCATCGCTGGCCTGCGAACCGGATCTGGGCGGACAGGGCCTGCCGGTCGTGGTCAACAATTCCTTCTATGAAATGATCAACTCGGCCAATCAAGCCTGGACCATGTATCCGGGTTTGTCGCATGGCGCCTACGAATGCCTGCATGCGCACGGCACCCCCGAACAGAAAGAAAAATATCTGCCCAAGCTGGTGTCCGGCGAATGGACCGGCACCATGTGCCTGACCGAAGCGCACTGCGGCACCGATCTGGGCCTGCTGCGTTCGAAAGCGCTGCCGCAGCCTGACGGCACCTACAAAATCACCGGCAGCAAGATTTTTATCTCCGCCGGCGAACACGACATGGCGGAAAATATTCTGCACCTGGTGCTGGCGCGCCTGCCGGATGCGCCGGAAGGCTCCAAAGGCATTTCGCTGTTTCTGGTGCCGAAGTTCTTGTCGAATGCGGATGGTTCGCTGGGACAGCGCAATCCGATTTTTGTCGGCGCCATCGAAGAGAAAATGGGCATTCACGGCAATGCAACTTGCCAGATGAATCTGGATGGCGCCGTCGGCACGCTGATCGGCGCACCGAACAAGGGTTTGAACGCGATGTTCGTGTTTATGAATTTCGCGCGTCTCGGCGTCGGCATGCAGGGCCTTGGCCTGACTGAAATCGCGTATCAAAACGCGCTGCTCTATGCCAAAGACCGCATCCAGATGCGCAGTCTGTCCGGCATCAAGGCGCCGGATCAGCCGGCCGATCCAATCATCGTACATCCCGACGTGCGCCGCATGCTGCTGACCGCAAAAGCCTATGCAGAAGGCGCGCGCGCTTTCTGTTCGTACGTTGCGCTGCAGATCGACAAGGAATTGAATCATCCCGATGAACAAGTGCGCAACGACGCCGCCGATCAGGTGGCCTTGCTCACGCCGGTCATCAAAGCCTTCCTCACCGACAACGCCTGGATCGCCACGTCCGAGTGCCTGCAAGTCTATGGCGGCCATGGCTACATCGCCGAATGGGGCATGGAGCAATACGTGCGCGATGCGCGCATCAACATGATCTACGAAGGCACCAACACGATTCAATCGCTGGACCTGCTGGGCCGTAAAATTCTGATGGACAACGGCGCCAAGCTGAAAAAATTCGGCGCACAGGTGCAGGCCTTCATCGAAGACAACGGCACCGACGAAGCACTGTCGGAATTCATCACGCCGCTGGCCGATATCGGCGACAAGGTGACCAAGCTGACGATGGAAATCGGCATGAAGGCGTTCCAGAATCAAGACGAAATCGGCGCTGCGGCAGTGCCTTATCTGCGCGTGGTCGGTCATCTGGTGTATGCGTATCTGTTTGCGCAAATGGCCAAAATTGCGCTGGAAAAGCAGGATTCCGGCGATAAGTTCTACCTTTCCAAGCTGGCCACCGCACGCTTCTATTTTGCACGGCTGCTGCCTGAAACCGCGATGCTGATTCGTCAGGCGCGATCCGGCGCGGCTAATCTGATGGCGCTCGACGCAGATCTGTTCTGACCGATTCCGGTTTAGCTCACTAACCCCTCACTTTCCTCACTAACCAGGAGACATGCGTGACTAATTTCATTGTCAAAAAAGTGGCCGTTCTCGGCGCCGGCGTGATGGGTGCACAGATTGCCGCGCATTGCATTAATGCCAAAGTGCCGGTCATCCTATTCGATTTGCCGGCCAAGGAAGGTCCCAAAAACGGTATCGTCCAACGCGCCATCGATAACCTGAAAAAACTCAGCCCTGCACCGCTGGGCAATGCCGACGATGCAGCCTTGATCCAGATCGCCAATTACGAAGACAATCTGGACCTGCTGGCCGGCTGCGATCTGATCATCGAAGCGATCGCCGAACGCATGGACTGGAAACACGACTTATATAAAAAAGTCGCGCCGCACATCGCGCCCAACGCCATTTTCGCTTCCAATACGTCGGGGCTGTCGATCACCGCGCTATCCGAAGGCTTCGACGCAGAATTGAAAGCGCGCTTTTGCGGCGTGCATTTCTTCAATCCGCCGCGCTACATGCATCTGGTTGAACTGATCCCTACCGTTGCCACCCGGCCGCACATCCTCGATCAACTGGAATCGTTCCTGACCGCCACGCTGGGCAAAGGCGTGGTGCGCGCCAAGGATACGCCGAACTTCATCGCCAATCGCGTTGGTGTTTTTGGCATCCTGGCGACCATCGTCGAAGCCGAAAAATACGGCCTGTCGGTCGATGTGGTCGATGACCTGACCGGCGCCAAACTGGGCCGCGCCAAATCCGGCACCTTCCGCACGGCCGACGTCGTCGGTCTGGACACCATGGGTCATGTGATCAAGACCATGCAGGATTATCTGAAGGACGATCCGTTCTTCGCCGCCTACGCCACGCCGCCGCTGCTGGGCAAGCTGGTCGAGCAGGGCGCGCTGGGTCAGAAGAGCGGCGCGGGCTTCTATAAAAAAGTCGGCAAAGACATTCTGCGCATCGATCCGGCCAAAAGCGATTACGTTCCCGGTGGCGGCAAAGCCGACGACATTATCGACCGCATCCTGAAAGAAAAAGATGCCGGCAAGCGCATGAAAGCGCTGCATGACTCCACCAATACGCAAGCGCAATTCCTATGGGCCATCTTCCGCGACGCCTTCCATTACATCGCCGTGCACCTGGAAGCGATCGCCGATAACGCACGCGAACTCGACTTCGCCATGCGCTGGGGTTTCGGCTGGACGGCAGGTCCGTTTGAGACCTGGCAGGCCGCCGGCTGGCAGCAGATTGCGACCTGGGTCAAGGAAGATATCGACGCAGGGAAGGCTTTGTCGAACGCGCCGCTGCCGGCTTGGGTATTCGACGGCCGCACCGGCGTGCACGCGCCGGACGGCTCCTGGTCACCGGCGCAAAAACGCAATGTGCCGCAGTCCGATCTGGCCGTGTATGCACGCCAGATTTTCCGCGCGTCGCTGATCGGCGCCGATGTTGCAGGCGGCAAGACTGCCGGCACCACTTTCTTCGAAGACGAATCGGTACGCATCTGGCATCAGGAAGACGAGGTATTGGTCCTCTCGTTCAAGACCAAGATGCATGTCATCGGTCCGGGCGTCATCGATGGCATCAATAAGGCCTTGGTCGAAGCTGAAAAGAATTACAAGGGTTTGGTGATCTGGCACGCGGATGCGGCTGAAGGCGGCGCGTTTTCCGCCGGCGCCGATCTGCAATCGATGCTGCCGCTATTCATGTCGGGTGGCGTCAAGGCGATCGAACCGATGGTGGGGCAATTGCAACAGGTGCATCAAAAGTTGAAGTATGCAAATGTACCGGTGGTCGCCGCAGTGGCGGGTCTGGCGCTGGGCGGTGGCTGCGAATTGCTGTTGCATACCGCCAAGCGGGTTGCCTCCATCGAATCGTATATCGGTCTGGTCGAAGTCGGCGTCGGCCTGATCCCGGCCGGCGGCGGTTTGAAGGAAGCGGCGCTGCGTGCTGCGGGCGATGCCAAGGGCAACGATATCCTGCAGTTTCTCAAGCATTACTTCTTGAGTGCTGCGACGGCGGCGGTATCGAAGTCGGCGCTGGAAGCCCAAAAAATGGGCTATCTGAAGCACGACGACATTATCGTTTTCAATCCGTATGAGTTGCTGGCCGTTGCCAAAGTTGAAGCACGCGCCCTGTACGACGCCGGTTACCGGCCGCCGCTGCCGAGGCTGGCGCCGGTGGCCGGCCGTTATGGTGTGGCCACCATCATGGCGCAACTGGTCAATATGCGCGATGGCGGCATGATCTCTGCGCACGATTACAAACTGGGGCAGATGATTGCGGAAATCGTCAGCGGCGGCGACATCGAAGAAGGCAGTCTGGTCAGTGAACAATGGTTGCTCGATCTGGAGCGGCGCGCGTTTATGGAATTATTGAATCATCCGAAAACGCAGGAACGCATCATGGGCATGATGCAAACCGGAAAACCGGTGCGTAATTAAATTTTCAGGCAAGCCATGCAACCCATGCAATCAATGCAGTGCAAGGAGATAGTGAAATGACCAAACAACTTCAGGATGCTTACATCGTTGCCGCGACCCGCACGCCGATCGGCAAGGCGCCGCGCGGCATGTTCAAGAATGTTCGTCCGGACGATCTGCTGGTGCGTGCAATCCAGGCCGCGGTGGCGCAGGTGCCTGGTCTCGATCCCAAACTGATCGAAGATGCGATCGTCGGCTGCTCGTTCCCGGAAGGCGCGCAAGGCCTGAACATGGCGCGCATTGCGGTATTGCTGGCGGGTTTGCCGCAGACCGTCGGCGGCGTCACCGTTAATCGTTATTGCGCATCCGGCATTACCGCCATTGCGATGGCGGCCGATCGCATTCGCGTCGGTCAAGCCGACGTGATGATCGCCGCCGGCGCAGAGTCGATGTCGATGGTGCCGATGATGGGCTTTCATCCATCGATGAATATGTCCGTGTTCAAGGATGAAAATATCGGCATGGCCTACGGCATGGGCCTGACCGCGGAAAACGTTGCGAAGCAATGGAAAATCTCGCGCGAAGATCAGGATCAGTTCTCGCTGGAGTCGCATCTGAAGGCAATCGCCGCCCAGCAGGCCGGTCATTTCAAGGACGAAACCACGGCGGTGGAAATTATCGAGCGCTTCCCGAATCTATCCACCGGACAGATCGATATCAGAACCCGCACCGTCGACACCGACGAAGGCGCGCGCGCCGATTCCAATCTGGCAACACTGGCGAAACTGAAACCGGCCTTTGCCGCCAAAGGCAGCGTGACTGCCGGAAACAGCTCGCAAATGTCGGATGGTGCAGGGGCCTTGATTCTGGTCAGCGAGAAAATACTCAAGCAATTCGATCTGAAGCCCTTGGCGCGTTTCGCCTCTTTCGCGGTTCGGGGCGTGCCGCCGGAAATCATGGGCATCGGCCCGAAAGAAGCGATACCGATAGCGTTGCGTGCGGCAGGCATCACCCAGGATCAACTGGACTGGATCGAACTCAACGAAGCGTTTGCCGCACAATCGCTGGCGGTGATCCGCGATCTGGGTCTGGACCCGGCCAAGGTCAATCCGATGGGCGGCGCGATTGCGTTGGGCCATCCACTGGGCGCCACCGGCGCTATTCGTTCGGCGACGACCATTCACGCGCTGCGCCGCAATAATCTGAAATACGGCATGGTGACCATGTGCGTCGGCACCGGCATGGGCGCGGCCGGCATTTTCGAGCGAATGTAGGCGCTGACATGTCAACCACGGACGTATCGATCGGCAAGCAGGATGGTCTGCTTTGCATAGGCTTTAATCGGGAATCGAAAAAGAACGCCATCACCGCCGCGATGTATCAGGCGATGGCTGATGCATTGCTCGAAGCCGAAAGCGATGCCGCGGTACGCGCCATTCTGTTTCTCGGCAGCCCGCAGGTTTTTACGGCGGGGAATGACCTGGAAGATTTTCTGCAACATCCACCGACCGATGCCGATAGTCCGGTAGTGCGCTTTCTGCAGCGCATCAGCCAAGCCGGCAAGCCGCTGGTAGCCGGCGTGTGCGGCAGCGCCATCGGCATCGGCAGCACGATGCTGCTGCATTGCGATCTCGTATATGCCGCCGACAACGCCAAATTTGCGATGCCGTTTGCGCAACTGGGTTTGTGTCCGGAAGCGGCCTCATCGCTATTGCTGCCGCAACTGGCCGGCTATCAGCGCGCAGCTGAGAAGCTGCTGCTGGGCGAGGCGTTCGGGGCTGAAGAAGCGCTGCAGATGGGATTGGTCAGCAAGGTATTGCCGCTGATCGAGCTGGAAAGCTATGCGCGCAAGCAGGCCGCCAAGCTGGTTGCGCTGCCGGCCTCATCGATCCGCGTGACAAAACAACTGATGAAACAGCATCAACAATCGGCGATTGAACAACAGATTTTCGGTGAAATCGAACACTTCAAGGCAATGCTGAAATCGCCCGAAGCACGGGAAGCGATGACGGCATTTTTCGAGAAGCGGAAGGCGGATTTCAGCCGATTTGCATGAGATAACCATAAGAAAAATACTTATCGCTCAGTGGCAGGGAAGCTGAGATTAATTGCCGCGATAGCGGCATTTTTTTGCCTGTTCTCATATCTACGCTTCGCTCAAATTAATTGAATAGATAATTCGGTTGTGACTGCCAATGCTTCGCCCATCGAAAAGCTAAAATAAAAACGGTTCTTCAGACTTTTGGGGTGCAGTTCAGTGTGGGGACTTTTTGTAGCGCCTAAAAACCCCCGTTCGTCCTGAGTAGCCGCAACGCGGCGTATCGAAGGATCACCTCCGAGGCAAAACTTAAAGAATACTCACACAACCCCCGGACTTCACAAATTATTCGTTAACCGAAAAAGGCCACCATGGATTTATCACATCCAGAATTTTCGCTGGGCAAAAAATCCGAATACGAAACAAGCTACAACCCCAACAAATTGTTTCCCATTCACCGGCAAGAAAAACGTAATGAGATTGGAATCCCTGAGAAATTGCCTTTCACCGGCGTGGATATATGGAATCACTACGAGGTGTCATGGCTAAACGGCAAAGGAAAGCCACAGGTGGTGACTACCGTAATAATCTATGGTTGCGAGTCGCCTTGCATCATTGAATCCAAGTCGATGAAGCTGTACTTCAATACGCTTAACAACACCAAGTTCAACGATACCGAAGCGCTTAGAAAGACCGTCGAGGACGATATATCAAAATGTGTAGGATTGCAGGCACAGGTAAGTTTGACAGTCCTTGATGGCGATGAGGATGCCGTGCTGCGCGGATTAGACGGAGAAAGCATCGATGGCATGGATATCGAAGTCACTTCTTTCGAGGTCGATAAAAATCTTCTGAATACAGGCGAGGAAATTGTAGAAGAGGTTCTTTTCTCCAACCTGTTGAAGTCGAACTGTCTCGTGACCAATCAACCGGATTGGGGCAGCGTCCAGATTTCTTACACAGGCCGGAAAATTAATAGGGAAGGATTATTGAGATACCTAATCTCATTCAGGAATCACAACGAATTCCACGAGCAGTGCATTGAACGTATTTTTATGGATATTCAAGAGCGCTGTCAGCCTGCATCGCTAACGGTTTTCGGGAGATATACAAGACGCGGAGGATTGGATATCAATCCGTTCCGTTCTACAGAAAAAATTCAACCGAAGAATATAAGAAATAAAAGACAGTAGGTTTTTCACGTCGCAATGTTTAGGAGCAGGCCTATGGAGATGTATCAAATAGCGAGTGTTCTAGAGACCAGAGGGGAAAACCAAGGGATATTAATTAATATCAACGTTAGTGGAACCTCCAAGACTTTTCAGAAAAACATTCAAGAAATCCATAGCAAAGAATGGTTAGAGAAGTTTTCTTCTAAAGACGTTGCATACATTCGCTTTCTTGCCGCGGATGAGTACAACGGCAATCGTCAATTAATCACATCCTCTCCGGTGAGGAAAGGCGCCGTCACCAATAATGTCGTTTTTTTAGGGATGTTTTTTGTGTGCTTCCTGATCATGTCGAACCTGACGGCGTCCAAGGTTGCCTCTCTTCCCCTGGCCGCTTTTAGCGTTAATCCTGAATTTCCCGCAGCATTGATTTTTTTTCCTATTACATATTTGTTCAGCAACGTTCTTACCGAGGTTTATGGCTATAAGGTTGCACGTATGGTTATTTGGTGCGGTTTCACTTGCAGCGCAGTGGTATTAATTGGAACCTGGGCTGTTGTGCAACTGCCCAGCGCCGAATCATGGTTGAACAGCACCAAAAATGCGCAAGAATCATATGAATCACTTTTCAATGCTTATACGCGCGTGTTTGTCGCGTCTTCTTTGGCCTACTTTTTTGGTGAGTTTCTTAACGCCATAGTGTTGGCAAAGTTGAAGATATTATCGGGAGGACGACATTTCTATTTGCGCGTCGTCGGGAGCACAATTGTTGCGGTGAGCATCGATAGCACCATTTTTTGCTTGGTTGCTTTTTACGGGATGCTATCCGATGCATCGATCCTTACTATGGCGATCACGCAAATTTTATTCAAGATCACCTATGAAATAGCGATGTTGCCGGTAACCTATAGGATAGTTGCGTTTCTCAAAAATAAAGACAGGGCGGACTATTTTGATGTGAAGACAAATTTCACCCCGTTTTCACTCAAAACAGAGGATTAGATGTGATTTATTTTCCGAGCGCATGAAGTCGTTTTTTTAGGGATGTTTTTTGTGTGCTTCCTAATCATGTCGAATCTGACGGCGCCTAAGGTTGGAAGCAGAAGAATTTTAACGTTCAAAACTAGCAGATCGGTAGCGAAATGAGAAATCAGCTTAATGTAGATTGGTCGACGCTTCCTATCCCGATTGATGACGGTACTTTAAAACATCTGCAGGGCAAGAAATTGCCCGAAATAAAATTGAATGCAACCGATGGAGCAGAAATAGATTTATCGCTCTTAAAAGGTCTAACAGTCGTATACGCGTACCCTAGAACAGGGCGGCCTGATGAGCCGGTTTTGGGCGGATGGGATGTCATTCCTGGCGCACGTGGATGTACGCCGCAATCATGCGCTTTCCGGGATCATTTTACTGAGTTAACGAATGCTGGCGTTGATCGTATTTTCGGGCTTTCCACCCAAGACACCCCATATCAGCAGGAGGCGGTAAAGCGCTTAGCACTGCCTTTTGCGCTATTGTCAGACGACTGCCTTGTCTTTTCGGGCACGCTCCAATTACCAATTTTTCATATTCAAGGTTTAACGCTTCTGAAGCGTTTTACCATGATTATTCGGGACGGCACGGTGGTAAAAGTTTTTTACCCCGTATTTCCTCCTGACCAAAATGCAGCAGAAGTTGTGAATTGGCTTCACATGAATCTCTCATAGTGTGAGAGATCGAACATGAACCTAAATCGTCGTGTATTAATCAACTCTTGCGTCATTCTCGTCCTCGGATTGTTTTCAATTGACTTATACAACCCGGCATTACCGGCCATCGTTACTGCTCTACACATTACACATTCGCAAGCAGAAAGTCTGGTCGTCTATTACTTGGCTGGTTTTGCAATTTCACAGCTGTGGTATGGACCCATTTCAGATAAATATGGCCGGGTGCCGGTCATCATGTTGTCGCTCACATTGGCCGCACTAGGTAACTTGCTCACGGCTTATGCCAGCTCCGGCGATGCAATCACGCTTTGCCGATTCATGACAGGATTAGGCGCGGGTGGATGTCCGGTAATTAGTCGTGCAATTCTGAGCGATGTTTTTAAAGAAAAAAAGGCGCTGACACAGTCGCTCGCCGTCTTTTCAATGGCGTCACAAGTATCTCCAGCCTTTGCGCCAATGATCGGCGGGGTCATTACGCAGTATCTATCTTGGCGCTATAACTTTTACGCACTCGCCTTCATTACTTTGTTTGGCCTATGCATTGTAAAAACGACGTTGCCAGAAACCCGCCCTCAAACAACGATAGGCAAAAACTCATTTGCCAGTTACCGGATACTGGCGGCGAATCCAAGCTTTATGATCTATAGCGTTGTGTCGGCCATATTATTCGCAGTCACTATTGGCTATTACACGATCACGCCGTTCATCTTTCAGAATTATTATCAGCTCTCCGCAGCAGAAAATGGCTTGCTGTATATTTTTTATTCAGTGGGAATTGTGATCGGTTCTTTCGCTACTAAACATCTTGTTTCCAAATACGCTCCAGAGCGCGTGCTAAAAACGTCTCTTTCTTTTTTGGTGTTCGTCAGCGGTATGGCAGTGTTGATCTGCATCGTAGTAAGTCATGTCAGTCTGATTGCAATGTTAGGAGTGGCATTTCTTATTGCGCTCGGTTGCGGCATCTCGTCTCCTTTGCTGCTTGGCTTGAGCTTGTACCAATTTCCGAATTTGGCAGGCGCCGGCAGCGCTTTGCAAGGAACGATCAAAATGGCCGGATCGGCACTGACATTGTGGATGCTTGCCTTATTTAAGCCTACAGACTTGATGGCGCTCATGCTTGCTATTTTTATACTCACCTTGATTTCGCTGATACTGCAAATGACGATCCCGGTTACAGAACCACTACGCGCTGTTTCCGTTCAAGCAGAAAAATAATATGGGCATATTGCAGCGATCATTGCCTGTTGCGATCAAAAAAAGCCCGGCACGTCAATAACGCGTGCCGGGCCTTTGTGTTCAACACCTGCTGCAATTACCGGGATGCTCCTTAATTCGCCGGCAAGTTCGTGCGGATTTCGCCGGCAGGATATGCGGCGCTATGGACATTCACGTACAGCAGACCGGCCTTGTAAGCGGCATATTGGTCATCGGATAACTTGGCGCCGTCAGGAACGGCGAATACGTTGTCGGCAGTCTTTGTCAGCGGAATGATGACGGGACCGTTAGTGCCGACAGCCTTGGAGATATGGACATGCGCCATAGTGCCGACGATGCCCGTGGTGGTGATGCTGCCGGTGACCGATTTGTCCTCAGCAACCCTGACGGTGCTTTGCCCTGTCGCCATGGTCGTTACCGGCGGCACTTCCTGAGCGCCCGTCAATGTCAGCGGCGCCTTCATGCTCATGCCGTCTTTCATCCCCGTCCCCGAACAACCGGCGATCAGTACGGCGGCCGTTGCGAGCGCTACGGTCAGACACAGCCGAATGTTTTTTTGCAGAGTCTTCATGTACATCTCCATATGTTGTGGCAGGGTTGTGTCGCAGGACGTGAACGATGCCGAGTTGTGAAAAAGAAATACTACCAAACTTATAGCGTATGTATTGAAGCGTGCGAATTAAAGCGTCTGTTTCAGACTACATTCAACCCAATCGGTTCAACCGCAGCGCTTCGGCGCGCTCATTCAGGCCGGTCATGGCCGACCGAATGCTGCGCCGTACTGAACAGATCCCATGCCGACATGAACATCGCCGCGATCACCGGGCCGATGACAAAGCCGTTCAGCCCGAACAGCGACATGCCGCCCAGCGTCGATATCAGCACCACGTAATCCGGCATCTGGGTATCTTTGCCGACCAGGATCGGACGCATGATGTTGTCGACCAGACCGATCACGATGACGCAAAAGGCGATCAGCGTAAAGCCCTTCCAGAGCACGCCGGTGGCCAGAAAATAGATCGCCACCGGCGCCCAGATCAGCGCGGCGCCGATGGCCGGCAACAGCGACAGAAAGGCCATCAGTACGCCCCATAACAACGCGCCCTCGATGCCGAGTATCCAGAAAATCATTCCACCCAGCGCGCCCTGTGCCGCGGCGACGGCGATATTGCCTTTGACCGTGGCGCGGATCACGGTGGTGAATTTGCTGAACAGATGCCGCTTATGGGCCGGCGTCAGCGGAATCGCGTGCCGGATGCGGGCCGATAGGCTGCTGCCATCGCGCAGCAGAAAATACAGTAGATACAGCATGATGCCGAAGCTAATCAGGAAATCGAAGGTATTCTGACCAATACTGAGCGCTTGTTTGGCGATCAACTGGCTCCCCTGCACGGCGCCGTTGGACAATGTTTTCTGTATCGCCGGCAGATCGTTCAGACCGAAGCGTTCCAGCAGATGCACCATCCATTGCGGCATGGCAGCGATGGTTTGCTGAAAATACAGACCGAAATTGATTTGGCCGGAGCGGATGTTGTCATAAAGCAGGATCGCTTCCTTGACGATCGAAATCGTAATCAGGGCCAACGGCAGAATCACGATCAACAGCACCAGAAACAGCGAGATCAGCGCAGTCAGGTTGCGGCGCTGATGCATCTTGAGCAGCAATTTCCGGTAAAACGGCGCGAACAGGATCGCCAGCACCGATCCCCAAAATACCGCGCCATAGAACGGCAGTAATATCCAGCCGAAAGCAACGGTAACGATGACCAATAAGGTTAAAAAAGTCTTTTCGTGCAGTTGAGTGATGTTCATAGCGTCGGACGCCGACTGGCGGCCTGGATGTTGTTGAGTAGTGCCATGCTAACCGAAGTCGCGCCGCTTCAACTAAAAACCGCCAGCGCGCCGGCAGACATAAAACTTGTGTCTTATGCAATCTTTACATTTAGGTGATTTAGGATTTGTTAAGGCGTCCGGGAAGTGCATTTTTGTTTTCCGCGGCTTGTAGCCTACTATGATCACAGCAAAATCTAAGGAGGAGTGCTGCATGTTACGGATTCGCGACGCCCGGGAGCAGGATGAAGTTGTCTGGCGCACCTTATGGGCCGGGTATACCGCCTTTTATGAAACGCAGGTAGCCGAGGAGGTCACCGCCCGCACTTGGGCGCGGATTCTGGACCCTGCCTCGCCGATTTTTTGTACGCTCGCCGAATTGGACGATGGCGATGGCGAGCGGATTGTCGGTTTCGCTGTTTGCGTGCTGCACGAAGGCACCTGGAGTACGCAACCCGTTTGCTATCTGGAAGACTTGTTCGTTGCGCCCGAACAGCGGGGCGCAGGCATTGGGCGCGCCATCATTAACGACCTATGCCAACGCGGCGGCGCGGCCGGCTGGGCGCAATTGTACTGGAGCACCCATCGTAATAATCCCGGCCGAAAACTCTACGATGAATTCACGCAGGCGGACGAATCTGTGCGGTATCGTCTGGACGTGAAACTCAGCCCTTAAGACGCAAGATCCCCATGAAGTCGCGTTTGCCCACAGGTACCCCCTTGGCGCGCAGGATGCCATAAGCAGTGGCGGCGTGGAAATGAACATTGGGCAGTGAAAACGTCATTACAAATGCCTCGG
>JAQGNR010000142.1 GCA_028291765.1 Herbaspirillum sp. | reverse complement strand
CCCAGTAGGGGAATATCCTCCACTTGGCACAGTTGCACCCAGGCGTCTTTGGTTTTCATATCCATCTCATTTTCCTCAGGCGATCACTTTGATCGGAATGAATTCATGCCGCTGCGCGCCCTTGATTCTTGCGGCCCATGGATCGGGCAAGCCTTCCAGCGAATACAGCAAGCGTTCATGCAAGGCCTTGCGATTTTCCGCATCTGCAACCACACGTTGCTTGATGTAATCGAGACCTACCCGGTCGATGTAACGCACGGTACGGTCCAGGTAGTAAGCTTCTTCACGATATAACTGCAAGAAGGCGCCGGCATATTCCTTGACCTCTTCGGCGGTTTTCACTTTGACCAGGAATTGCGCGACTTCCGTCTTGATGCCGCCATTGCCGCCGACATACAATTCCCAGCCGCTATCGACTGCGATCACCCCGACGTCCTTGATGCCGGCCTCGGCACAATTACGCGGACAACCGGATACGGCCAGCTTCACTTTATGCGGTGACCACATATTGGCCAACATGGTTTCAAGATCGATGCCCATCTGCGTACTATTTTGCGTGCCGAAGCGGCAGAATTCGATCCCCACGCAAGTCTTGACGGTACGAATCGATTTGCCATACGCGTGGCCCGAGTTCATGCCCAGGTCGGACCAAACATTGACCAGATCTTCCTTTTTCACGCCGAGCAAATCGATGCGCTGACCACCGGTCACCTTGACCATCGGAATCTGATACTTGTCGGCCACGTCGGCAATACGGCGCAATTCGGAAGCATTGGTGACGCCGCCTTTCATTTGCGGAATCACCGAGAAGGTTCCATCCTTTTGAATATTCGCATGCGCACGCTCGTTGATGAAGCGGCTTTGCGGATCATCCAAGGCTTCATGCGGCCAGCTCGAGAGCAAATAGTAGTTGATCGCCGGACGGCAAGTTGCGCACCCATTGGGTGTGCGCCATTCCAGGAAATCGTATGCTTCTTTGTGCGTCAACAGTTTGTGTTCGCGGATCGCCTTGCGCACTTCACCATGATTACGATCGGTGCAACCGCAGACCGCCTTCGTCTTCGGCGTTTCCTGAAAACTGCTGCCGACCGTATTCAACAAAATTTGTTCGACCAGGCCGGTGCAGGAACCACATGAGCTGGCGGCCTTGGTGTGCTTCTTCACATCGTCAACGGTAAACAAGCCCTTGTCCTTGATCGCCTTGACAATCGTGCCCTTGCATACACCGTTGCAACCGCATACCTCGTCGCTGTCTTGCATCGCGCCGGCGCGGCTTTGGCCCTGTACGCCGACGTCACCCACGCTCGATTCGCCAAACATGATGTGGTCGCGCAATTCGCCCAACTTGCGGCCTTCTTTGAGTAGCTTGAAATACCAGGCGCCATCGGTCGTGTCGCCATATAGGCAGGCCCCCACCAGTTGATCGTCTTTAATGACTAACTTCTTGTAGATGCCGCCGGCCGGGTCGGATAAGACGATTTCTTCGCTTTGCTCGCTGCCCATGAAGTCGCCGGCCGAAAACAAGTCGATCCCGGTCACTTTCAACTTGGTCGACAGCACCGAACCTTGATAGCGCCCGATGCCCATTTGCGCCAAATGATTGGCGCACACCTTGGCTTGTTCGAACAGCGGCGCCACTAAGCCATACGCAATACCGCGATGACTGACGCATTCGCCCACTGCATAGATGCGCGGATCATAGGTCTGCAATGCGTCACTCACCACAATGCCGCGATTGCAATAGATACCGGCGGCTTCCGCCAGTGCGCTATCGGGGCGGATACCGACGGCCATCACAACCAGATCGGCCGGGATTGTCTCGCCGCTCTTGAAGCGCACCGCGCTGACTTCACCCGCTTCATTGCCGATAATGTCGGTCGTGGTTTGGCCAAGCATGAAATGCAAGCCGCGTTGCTCCAACGAATGTTGCAGCAACTTGCCTGCTGTCGTATCAAGCTGGCGTTCCAATAACCAGTCGGCAATATGCACGACTGTCACCTCCATGCCGCGCACCCGCAAGCCATTCGCGGCCTCCAGCCCTAGCAAGCCGCCGCCGATTACGACCGCATGGCGTTTGACGCGCGCGGTATCGATCATGGTTTCGGTATCGCGGATATCGCGATAACTGATGACGCCCTTCAAATCCTTGCCCGGTATCGGGAGGATAAACGGTGTCGAGCCAGTGGCGAGCAATAATCGATCATACGGCGTGCTGCTGCCGTCATCGGCGATTACCGTGCGTTTAACGCGATCGATCTTTGAAACCGCACAACCCATGCGCAAGTCAATGCCCGCTTCCTGGTACCACGACACCGGATTGAGCACGATATCTTTGAACGCCTGTTCGCCTGCCAACACGGGCGACAACAAGATGCGGTTGTAGTTGGGATGCGGTTCATTGCCGAAGACGGTAATGTCATACATATCGGGCGCGATCATGAGCAACTCTTCCACCGTTCGTATACCCGCCATGCCATTGCCGACCACCACTAATTTTGACTTTTTCATTTTGCCTGCCTCCTTATCGGCCTCCACCTTACACACGCGCCATCGCAACCGACCAACTGGTGCGCCACCGCGCCTTGACGCCACTCAAGCTGACCCATCCGAGCGCGGCCAGGAAGGCAAACAACCACAAACCAATTGCGTAATCGCCAGTGGCTTGCTTGATCGCACCGAGGCTGGCAGCGAGCGCGAAACCGCCGACACCGCCGGCCATGCCGATCAAGCCGGTCATCACCGAGATTTCCTTGCTGAAGCGCTGCGGCACCAGTTGGAATACCGCGCCATTACCGGCGCCCAGACAAAGCATTGCCAAAATGAAGAGCACCAGCGCACCGATCGAGCCGCCGATGTGAAACCCTGCAGTAGCGATCAAGACGGCGCTGGCCGCGTAGACCGTCAACAGTGACTTGGTGCCGCCAATGCGATCTGCCAATACCCCGCCCAGTGGACGCATGACCGACCCGGCGAACACGCAAGCCGCAGTGGCCAAACCGGCGGTCTTGGGATCAAAGCCGAACTGGTCGTGAAAATAACCGGGCAATGCACTGGCGAAACCGGAGAATCCGCCAAAAGTCAGTGCATAGAAGAACATGAACCACCATGCATCGCGGTCGCCTAACATGCGCACGTAATCGGCGAAGTGCTTCTGTTTGAATGCGCCCGGCGCCTCTTTAGCAAAGCGCGCATAAACCACCAATAGAATGACCAGTGGAATGCAGGCCAGCCCAAAAACGTTTTGCCAGCCCAACGCAGTAGCAAGCATCGGTGCAAGCAATGCCGCCAACACAGTACCGGAATTGCCCGCGCCCGCAATACCCATTGCAGAGCCTTGATGCTGCGGTGGATACCAGCGCGATGCCAATGGCAGCGCCACCGCAAATGACGCACCTGCCACACCCAGAAAGACGCCAAGCAACAGTATTTCGGCGAAGCTGTGTATGCCGAATTGCCATGCCGCAATCAATGCCAGGATCACCAGTAACTGCCCCAGAAACCCGGCGCGTTTGGTGCCGATCCGGTCAGCCAGCAAGCCCATGAAGACGCGCAGAATGGCGCCGGCCAATATCGGCATGGCCACCATCAAGCCACGCGCTTGGGTGGACAACGCAAGCGACGTGGCAATTTGCACCTGCATCGGACCGAGCAGGTACCACACCATGAAACTCAAATCGAAGTAAAGAAACGAACAAAACAATGTCGGCGTATGGCCGGAACGCCAGAAGCTACGATCCATGAGAATCCCCTTGCGAACATGGTGCTTGATAAATAAAGGAGCACCACGCGAGTCAATAAAAAACGGCGTCCGCCCGCATCTTTCGATACGAGGGGACGCCGTTGTCCTTGTCGCACGTTGCCGCCGTTGGCACCGCACATTGCATTCTTGGCCAGCACTTCGTTGCGCTAGTTATCCATTGCAATGCAACATGCGTGCCAGATCGGGAAATGGGCGCGTCGCCTTTGAATTGGCGGAAATGAGATGAGGGAGCTCGGTTTCGCTTGCCCTATGGTGGTGCGAAAGTGAATAAGTTGCACAGAATCGGCGCGAAATGAAGGCCGTTTCGCAACACCTTTTATGGTTGAGATAGAGGCAACCCTTTCGTCCCGGCATAAAATACGATCAGAACCACGGGCGCATCCCCGGTTATGCCACGATGCAGTGCATCGACCATTTCCGGCAGTACCTGCCCTTTTGTAATCAACTTTTTCTCGCCGGTGGATTTTTTTTCGACGGTGATTTCGCCCGATAATACATAAGCCGCATTCGGCATTGGATGCGTGTGCCACGGTAACGCAGAGTGCGGCGCAACGGTAATTTGCAGCACCGTGATTTCAGGCGCGCCGCCGGGATAGGCGGTATAAGGCACGCCATCCCACGATGCGCCGGTGCGCATCAGGGTCTCGGCCTGGACGGCAGAAGGCTCTTGCGCGCGGGCCAAATTGACTGCACCGATCGCCGCGCTCAGCAGCAATCCCGTGCAAGCCGTCATAAAATGTCTTTTATTGAAAATAAATCGCATGATTTTTACTCGATCTCAGCTTGGCTTAATGGGATGTATCGGGCAAACAGCTTAACATTCCACTGCTGCGCGACTGATTTTTCCGAATAGCGCTACACTGCTGCGCTACCCGGTATGCCGATCAACACAATGACGACGAGGTGCATGATGAGCTGGTCTGCCAAACAATATGTCACTTTCGAGGATGAACGCACCCGGCCGGTGCGCGATCTGCTGGCTGCGGTGCCGACGGCGAAAGCACGCTCGGTAGTCGATATCGGCTGCGGGCCCGGCAATTCGACGGCGCTGCTTGCGGCGCGCTATCCGGACGCCCTGCTGCATGGGCTGGACACTTCATCGGACATGGTCGCGGCGGCTAAAAAACGGTTGCCCGCGGTTCACTTCGAGTTGGCTGATATCAGTGAATGGAACGACCCTGGCCCGTTCGATGTGATTCTGGCCAACGCCGTTTTACAGTGGGTGCCGAATCACGACACGCTGTTGCCGGGGCTGCGCGCCAAGCTCGCTCCGGGCGGCAGTCTGGCCATTCAGATGCCGGTCAATCTTGATGAGCCGGCCCATCTTCTGATGCGTGAAATAGCTGCGGATGGGCCATGGGCCGAGAAACTGAGCGAAGCAGCGCAAGTGAGAACGCCCAGACATGATGCAGATTGGTATTACCGGGTGTTGCAGTCCAGCTGCAGCAAACTGGATGTATGGCAAACGACTTATTATCATCCGCTCGCCGGCGCCGCGGCGGTGGTGGAGTGGTTCAAAGGCAGCGGCCTGCGTCCGTTTCTCGATCCGCTCAATGAGGGCGAGCGAGCCGTCTATCTCGATCGCTATACAGCGGCTATCGCAGAGGTTTATCCGGCATTGCCGAACGGTACTGTGTTGCTGCCGTTCCCGCGATTATTTATCGTGGCGACGCGCTGAAGAATTACTCGGATAAGTAGGCAAAAGAGCACACAAAAAAACACGCCAACAAGCACGCAAACACCGCAATAAAATCATCATTCTTAACTTTAAATTAATCACTTAATTGATTGATTTAATTGAATATTAATTTATTAATTTATCCGAAAAATTCACCTTGCCATGCCAATTTAAAATATTTTGGTTTAATAAACTGCTATAACGCCTTGAATTAAAAGAAATAGATAAATGAATTCGTACTTTTTGAAAAACGCACTCGTACTCGGTCTGTTGTCGGCCATCGGCCCTTTTGCCATTGATATGTATCTGCCGGCTTTGCCCACTATCGGCCACAGTCTGGGCGCGTCGCCGGAAGCGGTGCAGGCCAGTCTGATGGCATTTTTCATCTCGCTGGGCATCGGTCAAATGATCTATGGCCCCCTGTCGGACATGTTCGGCCGCAAGCCGCCGCTCTACTTCGGTCTGGTGCTGTTTGCACTCAGCAGTATCGGCTGTGCGCTGGCGCCGAATGTGCATACCCTGATCGCGCTACGCCTGCTGCAAGGATTGGGCGCCAGCGCCGGCATGGTGGTGCCGCGCGCAGTGGTGCGCGATCTGCATACCGGCACCGACGCCACGCGCTTGATGTCGCTGCTGATGCTGGTGTTCAGCGTATCGCCGATTCTGGCGCCGCTCACCGGTAGTCTGTTGATCGAATGGGCCGGTTGGCGCAGTGTTTTCTGGACCGTTGCCATCGCCGCGGTAATGGCGCTGGCGCTGCTCTTTAGCAGCCTGCGCGAGACACGGCACGCCGGCGAACGGGCGCAAAGCGATGTGCGCAGCGCGATCAAGGCTTACGGTTTGCTGTTGCGCGACCGTCATTTTCTCGGGCTGGTATTCATCGGCGCCTTCGGCATTTCCAGTTTCTTCGCTTATCTGGCCAATTCTTCATTTGTGTTGATCGATCATTATGGCTTCACGCCACGTGAATTCAGCCTGGCTTTTTCGGCCAATGCGGCATCCTTTATCGGTGTTTCGCAATTTACCGGGCGTCTGGGCGTGCGTTTCGGACTGGTGCCGATGGTGCGTGTCGCGGTCACCGGTTATGCCGCAATATTGACGCTGCTGCTGGTCCTTAATCTGCTCGGTAACGATCATCTGAATGTTATGTTGGCGCTACTGTTTATCGGCTACGGTTTTCTCGGTCTGGTGGTGCCGACCACTGCCGTGCTTGCTTTGGAGGAGCATGGCGCGATTGCCGGCACCGCCTCGGCGCTGATGGGAACGCTGCAATTCGTCACGGGCGCTGCGGTCATGGCGCTGGTCGATCTGTTTGTGGACGGCACCGCCCGGCCGATGGTGGCCGGGATCGCCGGCTGCGCGATTGTGTCGTTCATTATTGCGTGGGTTACTTTGAGAGGCGTTAAGGCTCATGCAGCAGCGGCATAAAGGCTCGGCTTTGCGTAATGCTGTTTAACTGTTTAGTTAAGGCGCGCTCAGGCAGGGTGTGACGGGCTGTTGTGCTCCGTTCATGTCATTCCGGCCTGCGGCCTCCCTTCTTTACTTCTCTGCGCACAACAGCCCGCCACACCCTGCCTGAGCGCGCCTTAACTAAACGGCATTGGCGGTTTTGCCGGGGATTTTCGGCACTACCTATTTTCCCAGCATCGTTTTGTCGAAAACGGCGTCCCATTTGGCTCGCTCATCCAATGCAATCGCGGGGTCCATCAGCGTATATTTCAAGCCTTTTACCGGCGACTCGACTTTCGTATTGCTGGGGGCGTAATCCAGGCTGGCGAATAGTTTTTGCGCATCGACGCCCAGCAGGAATTCATAGAACAGCAGCGCTGCCGCCGGATGCGGCGCGGCACGCGCGATGCCGATTGTATTGGCGCGGGCAATCACCGGATCGAGGGCAAACCAATCGATCGGCGCGCCCTCGCTTTTGCCCTGATCGGCCATATAAGTAAACACCGTCAGCGCCAGCGGCACTTCGCCGGCCACCACCATGTTTTTCATCAGCGAATGGCCCTGCCGCATGGAAATGCCGTTCTTTGCGGCGATATCGCGGAACAGCTGGATGCCTTCGGCTTCATTTCCCATCGCCTTGACGGTGGCCCCGAGCCAGCTGGCTTCCTTGGCTTCGATGCCGATTTTGCCTTTCCATTTCGGATCGAGCAGGTCCTTGAAGGACTTCGGCAGGTCTTCTTTCTTGATCGCTTTGGTGTTGTAGGCCTGGACGAATACCGAGATCAGCACATTGGCCCGATCCCGTTTTTCAGAGATCGAGCCCGGCTGCAGATCCTTGAACGTGGGTGAATTCACCGGCTGCAGGATCTTTTCCCGCGATAGCGCCTCCAGTTCGGTTACCGGGTCGTAGAACAGATCGGCTTTATAGGTTTGGGCGTTCGACTCCGTGATGGCGCGATGCAAAACTTCATCGGAGCCGGAACGCCATACCGCTACCTTGACGCCGTATTGTTTTTCGAACATCGCGGTCAGCTTGCTCATATCGCTCTGCGCGATACTGGCGTAGACGGTCAGCGTGCCCTCCTTTTTGGCCGCAGCAATGATGCGATCCATCCGATCTGCGCCGGTATAGTCGAACAGCGATCCATTGGCTGCCGGTTGCTGCGCCTGAGTCTGAGCTTGGGCCGACAAAGCCGCAGCCGTTACCGCTGCGGCCAGCAACAAGCACTTAGAGCAAAACGTAATCAGCATTGCCTTAGCCGTTACCGGTTTTGCGTAAAGATATCGATCAGCGCCGGCTGCCCCTGCTTGACCACGGCGATGGCGCGGCGCAAGGCCGCTTCGATATCTTCGGTGCGGGTGATCACGCCTTCGGCATGCACGCCCATCGAGCGCGCCATGGTCGCAAAATCGACATCCGGATTTTCGATGCGCGTGCCCTGCGGCGCCGTTTCGACCGGCCGGCCGCGATGGGCGGCAATCTTGGCGTTGTGCTCCTCCGAGTTGTAATAGCTGCGGTTGTTGACCATGATCGTCAGCAAAGGAATCTTGTGATGCGCGGCCGTCCACAGCGCTGTCGGCGTAAACAGGAAATCGCCATCGCCCTGCAGATTGATGCACAAGCGATCCGGATTAGCCAATGCCGCGCCCAGCGACGCGCCCATGCCATAGCCCAGGCCGCCGCCGCTATATTTGCCCATGTACTGGTCCGGACGGCGAATGTCCCACAAACGCTTGACCCAGCCGTTGACGGTGCCGTTGGTCAGCAACCAGTTTTCATCCTTGATCACGTCCCAGACTATGGCCGCCAGCGACGACAGCGCAATCGGCGCTTCGCCGCGCTGGGTTTGGGCCTTGTCCTGAAATGTCGCGAGCAACTGCGCCGAACGCCCTTGCCATGTGCGGCCACGCTGCTGCGCCTTTTGCGCCGCGCCTGGCTGGCTGTTCAGATGTTTGCTGCAGTATTGCAATATATCGGGCACGAAGCTGGCCGTATCGGCGGCAATCGCATCATCGGTTTCCTGCAAACGGCGGAAATCGTGACTCCAGCTGCGCACCAGATAACCATCGAGCGTGACGTGCGCAATGCGCGTGCCGGGACGATACATCGGCTGCGTTTCGCGAGTCAGCCGATTGACCGTATGCAAGGCGCCATACAAATCCATCGTATCCAGGCCGAGCACGTAATCGGCCTGACCTAGCACTTCGCCGGTGATCTCGCCCAGCGCCATCGGATGCCGGGTCGGGAAGCTGTGCCGGTTGCCTTGATCGAGCACCGGAATGTTCAACAATTCGGCCAGCTTGACCAGCGCTTCGAAGGCCACCGCCGAGCGGCCCAGCCGGTCGGCCACGATCACCGGATGGTCGGCATCGAGCAGCGCCTGGGCCACGCGTTCGATGGTCTGCCGGGAAGCCGCCGGCGGTTCCGGCGGCAGGAATTTTTTTGGGTCCGGCAGCGGCGGGAATTCGGTATATTCCTTTTCCTGTATCTCGGCGTCGTAGCAAATGTAGACCGGGCCGCAGGGCTGGGTCATGGCGGTTTGATAGGCGCGCGCGAACGATTCGGGCGTGCTTTCCAGATCGGCTGGCTGATCGTCCCATTTGACGAAATCGCGCACCAGATTGCCCTGCACCAGCGCGGTATGCACCCAATCGCTGCCGGGGCGGCGCTTGGTGTAGCCCATTGGGCCGGTGCCGCCCAGCAGGATGATTGGAATGCGGTCGCACCAGGCGTTATAAATGGCCATGGTGGCGTGCTGCAGGCCAACCACGTTATGCAGGATGGCGGCCATCGGACGGCCGGTGGCGCGCGCATAGCCGTGGGCGATCGCCACCGATATTTCTTCGTGCATGCATTCCAGGAATTCGGGATTTTTGTTGCCCAGATAATTGACCAGCGAATCGTGGATGCCGCGAAATGAAGCGCCCGGATTGAAGGCGGCAAAGGGAATCTCGTATTGCTGCAAGAGATCGACGATGAAATCGGAGCCGTAACGGCGGGGGGTTAAGCGCTTGTTTTCTTCAGCTTTTGCGTCGGTGTTCATGCTGGTTCCTGTTATTGTTTGTTTGGATTTTTCCGGGTTTTCTGTGGGTATTCTTTAAGTTTTACCTCGGAGGTGATCCTTCGATACGCCGCGTTGCGACTACTCAGGACGAACGGGTTTTTGTGAAAATTTTAAAGAAAACCGTAACCGGGTTTTGTGAAAATTTTAAAGAAAATCCGTTCGTCCTGAGTAGCCGCAACGCGGCGTATCGAAGGATCACCTCAATAGATAAAACTTAAAGAATTTTTAAAAGTACCCACACAAAAGTCTGAAGATCCATAGTTGATTGTGCTTATTGCTGTTTAATTAAAATATCGTCAAACAACTTGCTCCACTTATCCACCTGATCCAGCACCAGCACCGGGTCCACCAGTTTGATGCGCATATCGGCCGGCAGCGTTGAAGGCAGCTTGGCATTGGTTGGCACGTAGCCGATCGCAGAGAAGATTTTTTGCGCCCCATCCGCCGCCAACATGTAATCGTAAAACAGCAATGCCGCGTTCGGATGCGGCGCATGACGCGCAATACCGATCCCGTTGGCGCGGGCAATCGATGGCTTCAGCGCAAACCATTCTATCGGCGCACCCTTGCTCTTGGCGACTTCCGGCATGTGATGGTAAACCGTCAGCACCAACGGTATTTCACCTGCCGCAACCAGATTGGTCAGCAACGATTCGCCCTGGCGCGACGACATGCCGTTGGTCGCCACCATGCCGCGGAACAGCTTCAGCCCTTTTTCTTCGCCCATATCCTGCACCAGCGTTGCGAACCACGGCCAGGCGCCACTTTCGATACTGAGCTTGCCCTTCCATTTCGGATCGGTCAGATCCTGATAGGTCTTGGGTAAATCTTCCTTTTTGACCTTGGTGGTGTTATACGCCTCTACATAGAGCTGCAAGATGGTCGCCGCCCATTCGCGATGCGCCGGTACCGCGCCCGCCATCAGCTCGCCGAACACCGGCGATTTGACCTGCTGCAGAATATTTTCCCTATGCAATGCTTCCAGTTGAGGCGAGCCGAAATGGATCACATCGACTTCATAACGTCCGGCGTCTGCTTCGGCCAGCGTGCGCTGCAGCACTTTCTCGGTCGGCGCGCGCCAGATCATGACTTTGATGCCGTATTTTTTTTCGAACGGGTCGATCAGCGCGCGCAGGTTGCTGGCGGCCAGGGTGGTATAGAGCGTGAGCGCGCCTTCAGCCTTGGCCGCAGACAGGATTTTCTGGCTGCGATCCGGCCCATCGTACAGCGCCAGCGATGCACTCTTTTCCTGCGCCGACGCCGGCAGGCAGAGTAGCAATGCCGCCAGCGCCAGCGCCGGGCCAATCGCCATCCCGGTCAATCGGGTCAATATCGTCAAGATCATCAAGCTCGGCTTATTTGCCGCCGCTTACCACCGGCTTGGGCAGCAGCGGCGTGCTGTCCGGCGATTTCGGTTCCGGTTGCGCACTCAGATAAGCGTAGATATCTTTCAAATCCGCCTCGCTCAAGACCTTTTCCGAAAATGGCGGCATGTCGCCGGTCGGGTTGCGCACATAGATCGACAGCGCCACATACGGCACCAGATCGACCGCCACCGCCGGCCCGAAACCACCCTGCCCGACCGAGCCATGACATAGATAACAACCATTCTTCTCCCACAGCGCCTGGCCCTGTTGCACCTGCCCGGAGGCCGGTTTTTCCGATTGCGCCATGGCCGGTGCGGCTATCGTCAAGACCCCGAGCGCCAGCAGGACGCCGGCGGTTTTTTGTAATAAGTTCATGAAAACCTCCTAGCGCGGTTGAGTGACTACATCGATTAATGCCGGCAAGCCGCTTTTGACCACGGCCAGCGCACGCGCAATGGCAGGCCCCAGCAAAGCCGGGTCCGTAATCGGCCCCTCCGACCACATGCCCATGCCCTTGGCGACGGTGGCGTAATCGACATACGGCGCTTCGATCTGGGTACCCGTGCGCCAGCTGGTCGAATCGCGGTCGCGCCGCACGCCCATGCGCTGGAGATGCATGGCTTCCTGATGCCAGGAGCGATTGTTATGCATGATGGTGAGCATCGGAATCTTGTGATGCGCCAATGTCCATAAGACCGAGGGCACAAACATCAAATCGCCGTCAGGCTGAATATTGATCGCCAGACGCCCCTCGCCCTTGCAGGCCAGCGCCGCGCCTGCCGCCGCCGGCAAGCCATAGCCGATGCCGTAGCCGCCGGAACCGCCCATGAATTGCTTGTATTCCGTGAAATCCCACAACTGCTGCGGCCAGTAACTTTCAAATTGCGGCTGCGACACCAGCGACCATTTTTCCTCATGCTTGATCTGGGCCCAGATTTCCTGGCACAAACGCGCGGTGCTGATCGGGCTGGCATCCCAGCCGGCCATGGCGCGTTTGCGGGCGTCGTTGCGCATGGCGAGGAAGGCATTGGTCATCGGTTCTTTGCGGGCCGCAATGGCGGCATTGCCGGCGCCGCCGCCGGCGCGTTTGACGGCTTGGATCAAGGCCGGCAGTGTCGCCTGAGCATCGGCGGCGAGGCTCAGGTCCGCCGCCTGATAACGCTGTACATCGCCGAAGTTGGATTTTTGATACAGATAGCCCGAGCTGATCGCGAGCAATTGCACATCCGCCTTGGCGATACGCGAACTGGGCCGGCCCGGCCTATCGGAGACGCGATTGAGCAGACCCCAGACATCGCTGACTTCCAGCGCCAGAATCACGTCGGCTTCTTTGATCAGCGCAGCCTTGCGGCCCGATTGCTGTAGATAGTGGTTATTCGGAAAATTCATCCGCGCGTACAGATCGATCACGGGTGCATTCAGGCTTTCGGCCAGTTGCACCAGCAAATCGACGCCCTCCTGGTTATGCGCTGCGCGATCGACTACGATCACCGGATTTTTAGCCTCCACCAAGGCCTTGGCCACGCGCGCCACCGAGGCCGAATCGCCCTCCGGCGGCATGACCTGCGCCCGCTTTGGAATTCGCAGCGCTTTGCGATTTTCCACCGGATTTTCCTGCAGTTCGGTGTCGGTCACGATCATGACCGGCTCCATCGGCGGTGTCGTGGCCAGCGCTCTGGCGCGCATAAAGGATTCGGCATAATTCTGCAGCGAGCCCGGTGCATCGTCCCACTTGAGCATGTCGCGCACCGACGCGCCCATGTCGACCGCGGTGTGCGTCCACTCGACGCCCGGCAGGCGTTTGGCGGCATCGGCCGTGTTGCCCACCATGATCATCAGCGGCACCCGGTCGCACCAGGCGTTGTAGATCGCCATCGAGGCGTGCTGCAAGCCGACCACCGCGTGCACCATGCTGGCCATTGGCTTGCCCGACATCTTGGCATAGCCGTGCGCGATGCCGACTGCGGCTTCTTCATGGCAGCAGATGATCAATTCCGGCGTCTTGTTGCCGCCGTAATTGACGATCGATTCCTGCAAACCGCGCAACGCCGAGGAAGTCATGATCGATACATATTCGATATCGGCAGCCTTGAGTACATCGACTATGAAGTCGGAACCGGGGTTGACGACGTGGCCGCCCGCTTCAGCATGAGCTTCGGCGCCGCCTGCGCCGGAACCCATGGTTTCGGCGGCGATCATGGCGGAAGATGGTCCCGCCGCCGAGGCCGGCTTGAGCCCGCTCGTCTGGGCCACGCTCTCAGTGGGCGTTACCAGGGCGACAGCGCCGGTAGCAGCGCCCGCGCCGGCAACCAATGCGCCCTTCAAAAAACCGCGTCGGCCAGATTCTTTTTCTTGCATATTCTTCTCCGTGACTGTGTTGGCGATGTCGGATGCCAAGCGGCCTCCAACGGCTGGGGACAACTTAAGGGTGACAACTTAAACCCGGGTACTGAAACCGAATATGAGGCGGCGTTGCGTAGTTGCAGCAACGCAAATAGCCGGCGCAAGGCATGATCGCCGGCCGGGATTAGTGTGAATGTCGTTGAGGGAGATGAATGTGCTGCCGCTGCTTTGCGCGCGTACAGACTTTGTCGGCCCGCCAGGGGCAACAGTGCGTTGCTTCAAAATTTTGTCTCCACCAAGTTGAACTGTTTCGTCTCTATTTTTACCGGCGGGCTTGTTGCAGTCCGCCGGTGGACGAATATCAGTTACATATCATATATATAAGTGTCGTTTAAAGTCGCCCTTCTCGTCAAGATCAGAATTTCATAACTTTTCAGCTAATTTTCATAACTGTTTCGAATGCATTTTGGCGTCTGCCAAATCAACCGGGCGGTTGATCGTTCGATTGCTCGTCTAGCTCATTGGCAATCCAGAAACAGGCATAAGCCAACAAGATTGCCATTACCCCCAAGGTGAACGCCAATCGTTTGCCATGCCACAGGCTGAACAGCCAGTTATTGAAGTTATGCACGATCACCGCACTGGTTCCGCCGTAACGCTGCACCTCATAACGATCGCTTTTAGAGGCCATATCGATGCTCGCATAGGCCTGGCCGCCGACGATGCTATAGCCGGTCACACGGCTCGCCTCATCGGCCGACCAGTAAATCAGACAGGCCGCAACCAGGCCCACGCACAAGATGAAGACGCCCAAGCGGCGCAGGAAAATTTGCATGGTCCAATGTTTGCGACTCATTTGCTCTTCCTGGTTAGTGATTAATCGTAATTTGCGCTTCATGGTTAGTGTTCAATCGTAAGGGGACATGAAATTATTTCAACAGCAGTTTGAAGTACCAAGCTAACGTTTGCAATCAGCTAATCGGCGGAGTAAGCTCACGCCTCGGAGTCAAGGAAGCATTGCTTATTTCTAACTATTAAAAGAAAGCATACGTCATGTCGCTCACTCATTCGCGTTTCCGTTTCCGTTTCCTGTTGTCATCATCCCTTCTATCTCTTTTATCCAGTCTGCTCGCCGTTTTTTCCCTGGCCGTTCCCGCAAGTGTTGTTTTCGCGCAGGAGATCACGCTCGGCGCTTCGGTGCAGTTGACCGGTCCCGTGGCCAATACCGGGCGTTATTACCGCGATGCTTACCAGCTCGCCATCGAGAAAATCAATGCTGCCGGCGGCGTCAAGATCGGCGGCCAATCGCGCAAGCTGGCTCTCAAGCTCTATGACAATCAATCGGATGTCAATCTGAGCGTTCGTCAATACACCCAACTGGTTTCGCAAGACAAAGTCAATTTGTTGCTGGGGCCGTTCGCCAGCAACTTCGCACTGGCCGATTCGGCCGTGTCGGAAAAATACAAGGTGCCGATGGTGCAAGGCGGCGGCGCATCGGACCAGATTTTTGCGCGTAATTTCAAATACATTTTCGGCACCCTGGCGCCGGCCAGTAATTATTTCGGCAGCACCGTCGATATGCTCAAGCAGCTGAAGCCGGCGCCGAAAAGCGTCGCCCTGCTGTATGCCGACGATGCCTTCGATGTGTCGGTCGCCGAAGGCACCCGGCCGATGCTCAAACAATCCGGCTTGAATGTGGTCATGGATGAGCGCTATAGCACCAATGCCACCGATTTCAATTCATTGTTGTCCCAAATCAAAAGCCTCAATGTCGACGTGGTACTGGTGGCCGGCCATGAAACGGAAATCCTGAACTTCGTGCGGCAGGCCAAGAGTCTGGCGGTGGCGCCGAAACTGTATTCGTTCACCGTCGGCGTGCCCAGTGAAGACTTCCGTAAAGCGCTCGGCAAGGATGCCGATTATGCCTACGGGATGACTGCGTGGCTGCCGAATGCGGCCCTGAAGGACCGCTGGTTCGGCGATGCCGAGCAATTCGCCACGCAATATCAGGCTAAATTCGGCTACGCGCCGGATTACCATGCCGCCTCCGGCGTAGCCGATGTCGAAGCGCTGGTAAAAGCCATGGAAGACGCCGGCAGCACCGATCCGCAAAAGGTGCGCGATGCACTGGCAAAGATTAAATTCGATAGTCTGTACGGACCGATTGCCTTCAATGCGCAAGGACAAATCGAATTGCCGCAGGTGGTGATTCAGGTGCAAGGCGATAGCCTGGCCGAAATCTACGGCGCCAAAGGATTTATCAAACAGCCCAAATATCCGATGCCCGCCTGGAATGCACGTTAATCCCCGCTGAGCAGGACATCCGATGAATCTGTTTGCACAAATCATCGTCAACGGCACGCTGCAGGGAGGTCTGTACGCTGTCATGGCGTTGGGTCTGGCCCTGGTCTGGGGCGTGCTCAATATCGTCAATCTGGCGCATGGCGCATTCATTATGCTGGGCGCCTACGCTTCCTGGTATCTCTATACCTATCTGCATATCGATCCCTTTCTCGGCTTGCCGATCACCGCTGTCGTGATGTTCGCGCTCGGCTACGCATTGCAGCGCGGCCTGCTCAATCTGATCGTCCGCGCGCCGATGTTCAATACGCTGCTCATCACCTTCGGGCTGGAAGTTGTGCTGACTTATATGGCGCAACTCGTGTTCTCGGCCGATTTCCGGACCATCAATCCACCGTATGCGGGCAATAGTCTGGTGCTCGGCAGTGTGGTGTTTCCGGTGGCGCGGCTGGCGGCATTCGGCGTGGCGATCGTTCTGACGGTGGGCATGTGGGTATTTCTATTGCATACCCGGCTCGGCCGCGCCATTCGCGCCACCGCGCAAAATCTGGTGGCGGCGCGGCTCTACGGGGTCGAGCCGCGTCATCTGTATGCGATGACTTTTGCGTTGGGCATCGCTTTGGCAGGCGCGGCCGGCACGTTATATGGCACGGTGTCGCAAATCAATCCGTATATCGGCGCCTCGCTCACTGCCAAATCGTTTGCGATCTCGATTATCGGCGGCCTGGATAATCCGCTTGGCGTCATTGTCGGCGGGCTGTTCCTCGGCATCGTCGAATCGCTGACGACTTTATATATCGGACAAACTTTCGCCGATGTCGCCAGCTTCGGCATTCTCGCGCTGGTATTGATCGTCAAGCCCAGCGGGCTGTTGGGGAAAACGGCATGAAGGCATGGCAAAAAGGATGTGTTCTGATTGGATTTTTCATTCTGGCCGGTGTTCCCTGGTACGGTTCGGACGTGCTGATTCAGTTCGGCATCAATGCGCTGTTGCTGGCGGTGCTGGCGCAGGGCTGGAACATCATCGGCGGCTATACCGGCTACGCTTCGTTCGGCAATTCGGTGTTTTACGGCTTGGGCAGTTATGGCGTGGCCATTGCGATGGTGCAATGGCATTTGCCGTTCGGCGTCGGCATGGTGTTCGGGGTGCTGCTGGCAATCGTTTTTGCGGTGCTGCTGGGGATTCCCGTGCTGCGCCTCAAAGGGCATTATTTTGCGATCGCCACCTTGGCCTTGTCGCAAGTCATGACCGCGATTGTTTCCAATGTGCGGCTGGCCGGCCAGAACATCGGGCTGGTGTTGCCGCCCTTGAATAACGATCCGCTGTTCTATGAGCTGTCGCTCGGCCTGCTGGTGATCGCCACGCTGACTATTTTCTGGTTGACGCGCAGCCGCTTCGGTTTCGGTCTGATTGCGATTCGGGAAAATGAAGAAGGCGCGGCCGTCATGGGTGTCAATACGACCTTATATAAAGTGATCGCGTTTACGCTTTCCGGCATTTTCAGTGCGCTGGCCGGCGGCATTCATGCTTACTGGATTACCTTTCTCGATCCGGAGAGCGCCTTCGATATCAGCCTCAACGTCAAGATGATCATCATGGCCGTGTTCGGCGGTCCCGGCACCATCTTCGGGCCGATCGTCGGCGCGTTTTCGCTGTCGGCCATTTCCGAATTCCTGTCGAGCGAAGTCACCAGTATCGCCGGCTTGTTCTTCGGCCTCGTGATTGTGGCGGCGGTGGTTATCATGCCGCGCGGACTGGCCGATATGATGCGGCGTTTCCGTAAAACCGGCTGGCGTTATTTCATTGAAAATATTCGGGCGCATCGTCTATGAGCGCTATTTTGGAAGTGCGCCATGTCACCCGGCGCTTTGCGGGATTGATCGCCGTCAACGACGTCAGCTTTACGCTGGCGCCGGGCGAAATTCTGGGCTTGATCGGCCCCAACGGCGCCGGCAAAACCACCTTGATCAGCTTGATCAGCGGCACGCTGTCGCCGAGCCAGGGCGAGATCTTATTTCAGGACAAGCCGATCACAACGATGCCGGCCTTCCGCCGCGCCCATCTGGGCATCGGGCGCACGTTTCAGATCATGCATCCGTTTCCCGGCCTGTCGGTATTGGACAACGTCGCCGTGGGCGCATTGTTCGGACGCGATGGCGGCCAGGCCAAATTGGCGCTGGCGCGCGAACAGGCGCGTGAATGCCTGGATTTTGTCGGCTTGGGTAAATTCATAGCTCAGCGCGCCGATGAACTGGGCGGACCGGGCCGCAAACGGCTGGAGCTGGCCAAGGCGCTGGCGATGCAGCCCAAGATTTTGTTGTGCGATGAAGTCATGGCTGGCTTGAACCATGTCGAAATCGAGGAAGTCATCGATGTCATCCTCAAAGTGCGCACGCAAGGGATCAGTATTCTGGTCATCGAGCACGTCATCAAAGCGATTAAAAGTTTGTCGGATCGTTTGCTGGTGCTGCATCACGGGGAAAAGATTGCCGATGGCACGCCGGATGAAGTATTGGCCAATCCGATCGTAGTACAAGCTTATCTGGGAAAGAAACGCTCATGAGCCGCGCCGATGCCGATGCCAATGCTAACAATCGCACTCCTTTGCTGAAAATTCAGAATCTGGGCGCAGGCTATGGCGAAATGCCGGTGTTGCGCGAGATTGAACTCGAAATTTTCCCGGCTGAAATGGTCGCTTTGGTCGGCAGCAATGGCGCCGGCAAGACCACGCTGCTGCGCGCACTGTCGCGCATGCTGCCCAGCACCGGCAGTATTTTGTTGAACGGCCGGGAGCTTAACGGCTTGACCTCGGATCAGGTCTTCGGTCTGGGGCTGGTCCAGGTGCCGGAAGGCCGCCAGTTATTCGATCGCATGACGGTGCAGGATAATTTATTGATGGGCGGTTATCGGCGCGCAGATAAAGCCGCCGTTGCGCGCGATCTGGACAAAATGTACGACATGTTTCCGCGCCTCTCGGAACGCCGCCGCCAACTGGCTGGCAGCATGTCCGGCGGCGAACAGCAGATGTGCGCCATGGCGCGTGCATTGATGGCCGCGCCGGTATTGATGATGGTCGATGAAATGAGTCTGGGGCTGGCCCCGGTGGTGGTCGAGCAACTGATGGAAGTATTGGCGGCCATTCAGCGCGACGGCGTGACCGTGCTGCTGGTGGAACAGGATGTCCAGTTGGCGCTGTCCGGCGCCGATCACGGCTACGTCATGGAAACCGGCAATATCGTGCGCGACGGCCCGGCCGATTTGCTGATTAACGATCCGGCGGTGCAGCAGGCTTATCTTGGGCTTTAAAATTCTTTAAATTTTACGTGCGGTGGTGATCCTTCGATACGCTGCGCTACTCAGGACGAACGGTTTTTCTTAAAATTTTCAGAAAACCCCCGTTCGTCCTGAGTAGCGTAGCGTATCGAAGGATCACCTCAGACGCCAACAACTAAAGAAGAAAGAGCCGGGAAACCATTTCTGTCCCGCGCACCGCTTTTTAAACACAAAACGCATAATTTCCCGCACAATCCCAGACAGCTTGTTTACAGAACAGAACAATAAATAGCATCCGGGGGAATCTTCGATGCAATATCCGACTGTACTTGGCGCCGGCCGTGCCCTAGAGCAGATAAAGCACGACGACCATCCCAATGATCGCCGCCGGCGCTTTTGCGTGGCGCTAGGTTGCCTGGGATTCGGTGCTACGCCGGCATTCGGGGCAAATCCAACACCGTCACCCATGGCGGACAAAAACGCAAAATGGCTCGAAGTCCAGGAGATCGTCGCCGCAGCCAGCCGCCCCGGCCTTGAATGGCGCGGGCCGACCACCGGTCCGAAAGCCGCCAGCGGCAAAACCATCGCGCTATGGGCCGACAACTTGCGTAACGGCGGTGTCCTCGGCGTAGCGGTGGGCGTGCGCGAAGCAGCCCGGCAAATCGGCTGGCCGGTGCGCTTATTTCATTCCGACGGCACCCGGGCCGGCATGCAGGCATCGCTGGCAAATGCGATCGCCGCCGGATCGAGCGGCATCATTGTGCTGGCCGGCGACCATCGCCAGATGGATCCGCTACTCAGGGACGCCGCCGGCAATGGCACCAAAATCGTCGGCTGGCATGTTGCCGCATCGCCCGGCCCGGTCCCCGCCAGCCCGATCTCGGTAAATATATCGACCGATCAACTCGAAGTGGCCAGCGTGACGGCGTTAGCGGCATTGTTGCCGACCCGCGGCGACGCCGGCATCGTGATCTTTACCGATAATTCGATCGAAATTGCCCGCGCCAAGTCCGAACAAATGATCGCCGTCATCCGCGGGGCCGGCGGCACGCTGCTGGAAGTGGTCGATATACCGTTGGCGGCGGTGCCGCAGAAAGTACCGGATGCCACCAGCGCATTGCTGCTCCGGCACGGCGCGCGCTGGACGCATGCGCTGGCGATCAATGATATTTATTTCGATTATGCGGTGGCGCAAATGACCAGCCAGGGACGCTCCGGGCACGCACTGACGCCACTGACGCTGCTCTCGGCCGGCGACGGCAGCGCCTCCGCCATATTGCGGATCATGGCCAGCTCATTCCAGAGCTGCACCGTGGCCGAACCGCTCAATCTGCACGGCTGGCAGCTGATCGACGAAATGAATCGCCTGTTCAACGGTTTCGGACCGACTAATTTCGTGGCCCCCACCCATCTACTGACCCGGGCCAATATCGCTTACGACGGCGGCCCGCGCATGATGTTCGATCCGGACAACGGCTATCGCGACAATTATCGCCATATCTGGAGCGCCGCATGAGCAACCTTTCGCACAAGCTCGGGACGCTTTTGATCAATGCCGGGTGGTTGCATTCGTTGCGCCGGCAATTCGCCTTTGTGCTGGCCTTGCTGGCCGTTCTGGTGGCCGCTTACGGCGTCACGGCAATCTACGCATTGAACCAATCCCGCGCCGCAACCAGCCAACTGGCCGAACAGCAATTGGCTCGGCTGCAAGCGTCACACGATCTGATCTGGCAAATTCTTTCGGCGGCAAGTCTGGCCGACACGCTGGCAAAAACCAATTCTTCCGAAGAAGCCGGATTGCGCTACGCCGATCTATCTGTGCAGCTTAAAAAAATCGAAGGATTGGTCGATCAGCTCAGCGGCAGCGACAACGATCTGAATGTGCTCGATCTGCAATATTCGAATCAATTATTCAGCGCTACGGCGAGCGCCGTGGTACAGCAGCGCGGCATGCTGCTGGCGGCGCATCGGGATTTCGAGCTGGCTTATCGGCGCAGTTACGAAATATTCAACCGCCATCCGGCCGGCCCCAACGTCAACGCCCGCCTGATTATGGAAGTGCTGCAAACCTCAACCAATGCATCGACCGTGCGTCAACTGCGCACCACTCTGGGTAATCTGCCTAATATCATCCTGCCGTGGACGGACGATACAGACGATCCTTTCGCATTGCGGCTGAGCGAGCTGGATCGGCAAGCGACCATCGATTTACTGCAAAACGCTTTGCATCAACACGTGCTGAATATTATGACCTCGGCGCGCGAGCAGGCCGACTATTTTGCCCGCGACTACCGCAATGCCGTGCTCGATCTTGCGGTGGCAATCAAACATCGCCAGGAGTGGGTGATTGCGATGCTCAGCATCAGTCTGCTGCTGCTCTGGCTGATTTCCTACCAGTTCATCGGCAGACATGTGCTCGGCCGCATGCGTCTGATCAGCCATTATCTGCGCTTCGATCGCTTGCATGCCAGCGGCGAAAACCATTTGCAAGTGCCGGTCGAAGGCAGCGATGAAATTGCCGCTATGGCGCGCGCGCTCGAACGATTTCTGGAAGACCGCGAACAGCTGCAACTGGCGCGCAGGCTGCTCGAAGAAAGCCAAACCCGTCTCACGGCCATTATTGAACACGCTGCGGACAGTTTCGTTATTTTGCAGCAAGGCTTGATTAGTCATCTGAATCCGGCCGCCACGCGCCTGCTCGGTTGGCAATTGGGCGAATCACCGCTGCTCGATATGGCAAGCGTGATCAGCCACATGGACGCCACGCATCAGGTCGATACCGTTGCCACTACCCAGGACGGCCGCGCCATTCCGGTCGAGGTATCCGTCAGCGAAGTCGCCCTGCTCTCCGGTCAAACCGTGATCCTGGTGATCCGCGACGCCACCGTGCGCCGCGAAACCGAGCGGCAACTGACTTACGCCAAGGATGCCGCGGAGGCCGCGCGTTCGGCGCAGGCCACGTTCTTATCGAGCATGAGCCATGAATTCCGCACGCCTTTGAATGCGATTCTCGGTTATACCCAGATACTGGAACGCGATCCGAAGCTGTCCGAACTGTGCCGGCGCGGTATCGAAATCATCGACCAAAGCGGACAGCATTTGCTGGCGCTGGTCAACGACATTCTGGATCTGGCCCAGATCGAAGCAAACCGCATGGAGCTCAATATTTGCCAATTCGATCTCGGTCATTTTCTGCGCGTCATTGCCGACATCTCGGTGGTGAAAATCGAGCAAAAAGGGCTGAGCTTCCGGCGCGAATGGGCGGCGGCGCTGCCGATGATTTCTGGCGATGAAAAACGCCTGCGCCAGGTATTGCTCAATCTGATCGGCAACGCCGTGAAATTTACGCAGAGCGGTTATATAAGGTTGCATGTCGGGTTGCACGTCGGGTTGCACGTCGAATCGCAGCCGAATAATGGGAAGAGCGGCCTATTGCGCTTCGAAATCGAGGATAGCGGCGTCGGTATTGCCGCGGATGACCTGCCGCATATTTTTGACCGTTTCACCCAGGTCGGCGATAGGCAGTCGCGCGCCAGCGGCACCGGTCTGGGATTGGCCATTTGCGGCCAATTGCTGCCGTTGATGGGCAGCCATCTGCAAGTGCGCAGCCGCGTCGGCGAAGGTAGCGTGTTCTGGTTCGATCTACCGGTGGCATTGGGTGTCGCCGCCGGCACTGCCGCAATCGCACCTGCGCCGCCCATGGCGCTGCCGCAAAGCTTCGCTGTCGCCGATACAGTCGATGCCGTTGACGCCGTTGACGCAGTTGACACTACCGAGGCCGCAGCGATCGCAGCGCCGCCTGAGGACGATTTGTCGGCATTGCTGGCATTGGCCAGAATCGGCGACCTGACGCAGATCGGCCATTATGCTGCCGCCTTGATCGAGCGTGACGCGCAGTACCGGGCTTTTGCCGATCCATTAATAAAAATGGCCGCCGATTTGCGGTCCAAAGCGGCGTTGCAGTACCTCAAACAATTTATCGAACGGGAGTTCTCATGACTGCCATTGATGCCGCACAAGCCAGCGCCGCACAAGCCAGTATTTTGGTCATCGACGATACGCCGGCCAATATTCAAGTCGTCATGGATCTGCTCAGAGTCGAGGGCTTTCGCGTGCTGGTTGCGGAGGATGGCGAAGACGGCATCGAAAGCGCCCGTGCCGGCTTGCCCGATCTGATTCTGCTCGACGCAATGATGCCCGGCATCGATGGCTTCGAAACCTGCCGGCGCTTGAAAGCCGACCCGCGGACGCGCGATATTCCGGTCATTTTTCTGACCGCCCTTTCGCAAACCGATCAGAAACTGGCCGGCTTCGACGTCGGCGGCGCCGATTATGTGACCAAACCGTTGCAGCACAAAGAGCTGCTGGCGCGCATCCGCACGCAACTCGAAAATTCTGCGGCGCGCAAAATATTGCGCGATCACAACGCAACGCTGGAGCTGGAAGTGGCGCAACGCACGCAAGAACTCTCCTCCATGCAGGATGTGATCATTCAATGCATGGCCTCGCTGGCCGAGACCCGCGACAACGAAACCGGCAACCATATTCGCCGTACCCAGCACTATGTGAAGGCGCTGGCGCTGGCATTGCAACATCACGCGCGCTTTGCCGCCGCCCTGAGCGGCAACGCGATTGAACTGCTCTATAAATCCGCGCCGCTGCACGATATCGGCAAGGTCGGCATCCCGGATGCCATTCTGCTGAAACCCGGCAGGCTGACATTGGAGGAATTCGAAATCATGAAAACCCATACCACGCTCGGACGCGATACCTTGCGGGCCGCCGAACGCATGCTCGATACAGAGAATTCCTTTTTGCGCTTCGCTTGTGAAATCGCTTATTCGCATCAGGAAAAATGGGATGGCTCTGGTTACCCGGAAGGCTTGAGCGGCGATGCGATTCCGATGTCGGCGCGTTTGATGGCCGTGGCCGATGTCTACGATGCGCTGATCTCGAAGCGTGTTTATAAACCTGCCTTCAGCCATGAAGAAGCCGCCGCGCAATTGCGCAAAGGACGCGGGACGCACTTCGATCCCGATGTCGTGGCCGCCTTTGAAGAGGTCGAAAACGAGTTCAAGATCATTGCGGCGCAGTTTCAGGATTGATTGAAGTAGTGACTTTTGCGGATTCTGTGCGCATGCCAACGAAATAGTCGGCGTTTATGGTGCTTGCTGATCCGTGCGAGAATCAGTGCCTAAAAATCCGTGCGGGCAAGAAATATAATGAATTTTAAATACACTATTTCCCCGGTGCTTGCCGTCTTGATCTGGGGCGCCAATACCGTGGTCAACAAGCTCGCGGCAAATGTGATCGATCCCGCTGCGATTTCGTTTTATCGCTGGTTGCTGGCCGGCGTGTTGCTGGGCCTGTTCTTCGCTAAACCGGTATGGCGTCAGCGCCGGCAGATTTGGCCCTTCGTGCCCAAGCTGTTTGTGCTCGGCATGCTGGGCATGGTGCTGTACCAATGTCTGGCCTATATCGCGGCGCAAACCACAACGGCAACCAATATGGGGATTGTGGTGTCGCTGGTGCCTTTGCTGGCGGTGGGATTAAGTGTGCTGCTGCTCGGCGAGGCCGCTACCGTGGGCGGTGTGGTGGGCGGTGTTCTGTCGCTGCTTGGGCTCATCTACCTGTTGAGCCATGGTCAGCCGGCGGCGCTGTTATCGCACGGGCCGGTCCTCGGCGATTGCCTGATGCTCGTCGCCAGTCTGGCGTATGCCAGTTACAGCGTGCTGCTCAAACGCTGGGCGATCCCGCTGGTCAATTGGCATTCGCTGGTGGTGCAAATCTGGACTGTCATACCGGTGCTGTTCGTTTATTACCTCAGTCAGTCCGCCCCGCCGCTGACAATGGCCGGTTTACCGCTGGTGTTGTATGCCGGCATTCCGGCTTCGGTGATCGCGCCTTTTTTGTGGATGCTTGGCATCAGTAAATTGGGGCCGGGCCGCACCACTGCGCTGATGAATCTGCTGCCGGTATTTACGGTCCTGATCGCGGTGCTTTTTTTAGGCGAAACCCTGCAGACTTATCATGTGATCGGCGGCGGCGTCACCTTGTTGGGCGTGGTGCTCGCGCAATACCTGAAGCGGCCGCTGGGACGGCGGCCGGTGGTGGTTTAAGCAATTCTGAAGTCGATTACTTGCTCTTGCGACGACGAGCCAGACCCGCACCCAACAGACCCAGACCGAACAAGGCGATAGTTGCTGGCTCTGGCACCGGGGCTCGCGAGCTTGGTGGATCTATACCAAAATTGGCGCCGATCGTACCCGTCAATCCATTGTAGAGCACGTCAGCCGAGAAAAAATAGCCAAGTGCGTTTGCCGTAAAATCACTCACGTCGATGCCGTTTGGATTGTAAACATTCAGGGTCAGCGTCTTGATGCCCTTGCACGAATTGGCGCCATGACCAGAGCTGGTGCAGTCCAGAGAATAGTTAAAAATTCCGTATGGAACGTTTGGAAGGTTGAGGGCAGAGTTAACAGTAAATACGGTCATGGCGCTCGATGGCGCGGTAACTGTGATTCCAAATGGGCTGGCGCCCGATTGCGTTGTGTCCAGATTGAAAGCGAATGCATTGTGAGAGCCGGTATCGACAAACGCAGTTGCCGCCAGTTGCACGAGGATGCTGACGTCATTGGCGTCGGATTGATTCAATGTCACGGTTCCAAGTGTATTAACGACGCTGCTGCCAAAAGACGAGTTGTGGTTTAGCGCATCAGTCAAATCGTAAATAACCGATGCATTGGCTGCGCCGGCTGGAATAAATGACCCGGCAAGCAGCAATGACGACAAGATTGAATTAAGTTTCTTCACGATTTAATGCTCCCCAAACATTAGCTATAGTTGTAGTCCATGTGGACAACAGAGCAATAATTAAGCCATGAATAAATTTCCTATGAAATCAAATACTTAAATTTTTATGCACTGTTGATTGTAAAATTTTCTGATAAATATCAGGTGTAATTTGTCGCTCCAGAAAATTCAAATTCGTCGTTGACGCCGCGTTATATCCGGTAATATATTTCGCAATCAGTCAACCACGGAATTTTCCATGTATTCGATCCGCCGCAAATTCGTTTCAACTGCTGCCGCAAGTCTTCTTTGCCTGAGCGCATTCTCCCTCCCGGCTGCTGCCGCCGACCTCGTCGTTTCTGCCGCATCCAGCCTGACCGATGCATTCAAGAACGTCGCGCAAGCTTATGAAGCCAAAAACCCCGGCGCCAAAGTCGTGCTCAATTTCGCCGCTTCGGATGTACTGATGCAGCAAATCGTCAATGGCGCGCCGGCTGACGTATTTGCTTCGGCCGATCAGACGGCAATGGATAAGGCGGTAGCGGAAAAGGTCATCGATGCTTCCACGCGCCGTGATTTCGCGGCGAATCAGATCGTGATGATCGTGCCCACCGACAGCAAGCTCAATCTCACCTCGATCAAAGATCTGGCCAAGCCTGAAGTCAAGCGCGTCGCTTACGGCAACCCTGCTTCGGTGCCGGTCGGCCGCTATACACAATCGGCGCTGCAGGCCGCAGGTCTATGGGATACGGTAGCGGCCAAGGGCGTGCCGTCCCAGAACGTGCGTCAAGCGTTGGACTATGTTTCCCGTGGTGAAGTAGAAGCCGGCTTTGTGTTCGCAACCGATGCCGCCATCATGCCCGCCAAAGTCAAGATCGCGGTTCGTGTTGCGCTTCAAACACCGGTTACCTATCCGATCGCCATTACTTCCGGCTCGAAGCAGGCAACCCAGGCCGCCAGTTTTCTGGCCTATGTCGCGTCGCCCGCTGGTCAGGCAATCCTCGCCAAATACGGTTTCCTGAAGCCTTAAGCGAGACGCCAATCTTCATCCCTCCCTCCAGATAGTCAATAAATATTGACGCAGGATCACTGCGCATTGACGTGAAAAATTAAATCGAATTTAGATATCGAATATCGAATATCGATTAGAATTTGTGGTCAATTCGCGTTGCCTGTGGTTATCCTTTGAATTTCAAAAGTACCCATACGACTGCCGCCTTGGCTAGTCGCCTTGGGTCGTTGCGCCATCGCGGCTATCAAATTAGCGCCGGCACCCCACCCTTTAGATGAAGGTCAAGGCGCCATTTGGCGAACTGTTTGAGGCAAAATGATGACGCAAAAATTAAGCAACACTTTCCGTAACGGTTTTTTTAATATGCGCAAGACAGTCAATACCGCACTCATTGTGATGAGTGCGTTGTCATCCATCGTGAGTCTTCCGGCATGGTCGAAATCCGATAGTGTTTTTCTGGAAGATTTGACATGGACCGAAGTGCGCGACGACATCCATGCCGGCAAAACCACCATCATCATCCCCGTCGGCGGAACCGAGCAAAGTGGTCCGCATATGGCGCTGGGGAAGCATAATGTGCGCGTCGAAGCCTTGGCAGGCAAGATAGCGGCGGCCTTGGGCAATGCCCTGGTGGCGCCGGTCATTGCCTACGTGCCGGAAGGCAGTATTTCACCGCCGGCCGGACATATGCGCTTTGCAGGCACGATTTCGGTCTCCGACGATGCCTTCAAAAGCATTCTGGATGGTGCTGCGCGTAGCTTCAAACAACACGGTTTTATCGATGTGGTACTGATTGGGGATCACGGCGGCTATCAATCGCAGCTTAAAATCGTAGCGGCGCGCTTGAATCGGGATTGGCATGCCACGCCTGCCCGCGCCCACTTCATTGCTGAGTATTATCAGGCTGCGGATGTCGATTACGGGCGAGTGTTACGCGCCAAAGGTTTGAGCGATGCACAGATCGGTGTGCATGCGGGAACGGCCGATACGTCCCTGATGCTGGCCGTTGATCCTGCATTGGTCAGGCAAAATGAGATGCTGCGCGATCCGCATGACGGCAAAGCCAATGGCGTCGCCGGCGATCCGCGCGCGTCAAGTGCGGCGCTGGGCCAATTGGGGGTCGATCTGATCGTCAGCAAATCCGTGGCGGCAATCCGCGCTGCACAAAGCGCACCGCGTTGATCGCGCTGTTATTACATTAGACAAGAATTGACCAGGAATTGAGAGAAGCATATGCGCAAGAATCATGGAACTATTTTCCTTCTATTTGCGTTATCAGGCTTAACCGCCATAGCAGCATCCGGCGCCGTACTGTCGCCGCCTAATCCCACCGCCGCCGCCGGCCGCCCGGCAATAGAGACCGTCCCCGGCATGCCTCCCGTCATTGATCCCGGCAACCTGTACAGCGAGACCACGGCCACGGCAGGCCATATGAGTGCGGCAGTCGCCGGCGCGCTGGAGCGCGTATATGTCCCAAACCATAGCGCCAATACCGTGTCCGTCATCGATCCGATCAAACTCCGGGTCATCGATACATTTAAAGTCGGCATCGACCCGCAACATGTCGTGCCGGCGTGGGATTTGCGCACGCTATGGGTAGCCAACAACGCAGAAGGGCGTACCGATGGCAGCCTGACGCCCATTGATCCGAAAACCGGCAAGCCCGGCAAATCGATCCAGGTGGCAGATCCCTACAACCTGTATTGGACGCCGGATGGACAGTCTGCGATCGTGGTGGCCGAAGAGGTCAAGCGGCTGGACTTTCGCGATCCGCACGACATGAAATTGCAATATTCGATCGCCACACCGCAATGCGAAGGCATCAATCACGCCGACTTCTCGATCGACGGCAAGTTTGCGCTATTCACCTGCGAATTCGGTGGTTCGATCACCAAAATCGATTTGATTCACCGCAGCGTCGTAGGCACGCTCAAGCTAAGCAAGTATTTCAGCCGTCCTGACGTGCTCGCGATTATTGCGCAACCGGGCAAACAAGCTCGCAAAATTCCGGACCCGGCGCAATTGGGTATGGAAATATGCACCACTAAAGGCATGCCTCAAGACGTGCGTGTGTCGCCTGACGGAAAAGTCTTTTTTGTGGCCGATATGATGGCAGACGGCGTACACGTCGTTGACGGCGAGTCGTTCAAACAGATCGGGTTCATTCCCACCGGCGTCGGCACGCACGGTCTTTATCCGAGCCGGGATGGTAAAAGCCTGTATGTCTCTAATCGGGGAAGCAACAATATTCACGGGGCGCGTAGAGGCAAAGGCAGCATATCGGTCATTGACTTTGCTACGCGCACCGTCGTCAAGAATTGGCCCATTCCCGGCGGCGGCAGCCCTGACATGGGCGATGTGAGCGCCGATGGCAAATATTTATGGCTATCGGGCCGGTTTGACAATGTGGTCTATCGCATTGACACCGCATCGGGCCACGTTAATAAGATCAAGGTCGGCCGTGAACCGCATGGGTTGGCGGTATGGCCGCAGCCAGGTCGCTATTCTTTGGGGCATACGGGTAATTTGCGGTAATTAGACCGGGATGATGCGGCGGTGATGCTGTTCAGTCAAGACGCCGTCAGGTGGAATGTGGCGGGCTGTTGTGCTCCGTTCATGTCATTCCGGCGGCCTTCGGCCACCTCCCTTCT
>JAQGNR010000103.1 GCA_028291765.1 Herbaspirillum sp. | reverse complement strand
GGCGGCCTGCGGCCACCTCCCTTCTTTACCTCACTGCGCACAACATCCCGCCACACCGCACCGGACGGCGCCTTAATCAGCGCTGCTCTAGCTCTCTGCTCCTGCATCGCCGATGGCGATGACGGCGGCAAATAAACCGCGAATCACCTCGGCGCGCATGTTGCGCGTAATAAAAACCAGCCGGGTATCGGTATCGTCACTCGGCCAGCGATCCAGCTTGACCGGTTCATGGAAAATATGTTGCACCGCTTGCACCAGCACCGGCGCACCGTCGACGTTGACGATGCCTTTGACGCGTAGCAGATCTGGCCCCCGCATCGATGTCAGCAGCTCCGCCGCAGCCGTAAATATCGGCCAGGTAAACGGTTTCTCGAAACGCAGCGATAAGGTAGCGATGCCCTCATCGTGGTGCACTGCCGAGCGTTCGCCCAGATAACCGCCGGCCGGCGCGGTTTTGCCGCCCTCACCGAGAAAACGCAGTGTGGCGGGACCGGCTTTCGCGCTGGTGAGACCGAGCCCGCAAATCGATGCCGGGTCGATTTCCCCATTCATGACATGCACCAGATTTGCTTGCGGATTGATCGCCGCGATCTGTGCTTCCAGCGCGGCCACCGCGTCGGGCAGCGCCAGATCGGTCTTGCTGATCAGAATCCGGTCGGCCAATGCAATCTGTTTTTTCGCTTCCGCATGCGTTTTCATCTGCGCCGGGCCATTGACGGCATCGACCAAGGTGACAATGCCGTCGAACCGGTATTGGGTGGCTAGCACCGTGTCGCTGAACATGGTTTGCACCACGGGAGCGGGATCGGCCAGGCCGGTGGTTTCTACAATCACGCGGTCGAAGTCGGGGATTTCGCCGACCAGACGTTGCGCAAACAGCATGCGCAACGTTTCCTGCAGATCGGTGCGCAAGGCACAGCACAGGCAGCCGTTGCTCAGCAATGAAACGTTTTCCGACGACATGCTGACCAGATCGTGATCAATGCCGATCTCGCCGATTTCATTGATGATGACGGCGGCCCGATTCATGCCCGGGTGCCGCACCAGCTTACTGATGAGCGTGGTTTTGCCGCTGCCGAGAAAGCCGGTGATGAGCGAGACGGGCAGTTTGCCCGCAAGGGGATCGCGTTGGAAGGACATGGTGAGACGGTGCCTGGATTATCTTTAGATGGTCATTTCGAGTATATACAAGCCGCCGGTAAAACGATCGATCGTATAAACGATCTGGCGGTCATCGACATACACGTCGTTCAATTGGGCCGAACCAGCCGGAGAAAGTTTCGGCGCGCTCGGCACATAGTAGGCAATTTCTTCCACCCGGTAAGGGTTGCTGGTGTCGTAGACGCGCACGCCGGCATTGAAGAAGGTGCCGATAATGATCGTTTCGGAATGGAATGAGCAGGGCAGCGGCATGTTTTCATGCAGGTTATGGGCGCCGAAGCGTCCACCCCGTTTCACGAACGCATCCACCGGAGGCGCCGGGAAGGTGCCGATCGGCATCGGATGCGCATCGTTGCGGGCATCGACCATCCATACCAGCTTCGGCCAGTCGGCGCCATCGTCCTGGACGCATTCGTCGCTGACGACCCATAGGTTGCGATCGAACAGCGGCAGCACGGTATGCGTGAAACCGTTGAACGGCGGCGAATGATTCCATTGCGAGACCACCTTGATGTTGCTCATGTCTGCAATGTCGAGCACGACGGCGCCGCCGTCGATGTAGCCGACGTAGGCGCGATCGGGACGCTGCGGAAAGACGTTGGTGTTGTGCGCACGGAAACCGGTATCGAACTGGGGCGGCAGCCGCGGCGGCGGCGGTGCGGTGTCGCCTTCTTGCGTACCCGGCATCCACCAGCGTCCGGCTTCAACCGGCTTGCTGGGATTGGAGACGTCGATGATCCGATAGAACTGATCGTCGCGCGGATTGCGCGGCCGCGAGTCGGGTGCGCCGGCCGCCATATGGACGTACTTGCCATCGACGAACCAGAGTGCGTGCACGCCGCGCGAATTCGGTCCCGAACAGTCGAAATGCGAAATCAGGCGCGGCTTTTCCGGCGTGCTGACATCGAACAAATCGAAGCCGGCGGGTTTGATGCCAACCTCCGCCGCCTGATACGCCACGGCCATGATGTCGCCGACGACATCGAGCGAATTGGAGCGCAGCTTCATATGCGGCAGATTGGTCTGTACGATCAATTTCGGATTGCGCGGGTCGGTGACATCGACGCCTGAGAAATTCTTCGGTGCGCCTTCATGCGCAAGCCAGAGAATGCGGCGGCCGTCGCTGTTCTGTTGCATCGAAATCCCCTCGCCGAGACCGCCGAAGCCATCGAGCTCATGGTGTGCAAGCAATTTCATGTTAAGCGAGAGCGTTTGATCTGCTCGGCTGGCGGGATTGGACACGGATGAAAAACCGGATGAAACACTCATATATTGCAACTCCTGTAGTCCAGGCAGCATGCAGCATGCCTGGACGATAAAAATGTTATTTGAAAATGGTATTTGGTGCTGAAGCCTTAAGCTTCAAGCAGCACGACTTTGGAGGTCAGCTTGCTGTCGAACATCAGCATCGAGAGAATTGCCAGCAACGGGAAAATCGCCAGTTGAATGATGGCGGCAGTGCCCCAGCCTAAATGCCCAACCATCCATCCCAATAACATGCCGGAGAACGCCGCCGGCAGGTAATGGGAGGAGGATGCGATGCCGGAGGCCCGCCCAAGGAATTCATTGCGCACGCTGCGCTGTGACAGCGAATAGATATTGACGAACAGGAAGCCGCTGGCGCAGACGCCTTGCAGGAAGCTGAGCAGCGCCTGCATAGGTGGGGTTTGCGCGACATTGAACATGAAGAGGTAAACCACCATCGAACCTAGCGCGGCAAGGAGAATGACGCGTTTCTGGTTCCATTTGTCGCCGATGAATCCGGCCGGCAGCCCCATGAACGCGCCGACCCCATACATGCTCGCGCACAAGGCAGTGGCGGAGGTACTGAAATGCAGCGATGTTTTAAGGAAGGTCGGATACAGGCCTAAATAGCCGAATGTCGACAGGCCGGTCAGCACATTGGCCAGCGACACCAGGATGAGGTTTCTGGTCGCCAGATGGGTCGGCAGATGGGCTTCGACCTGGCGGTGACGTACCGCATTGGTGATACCTTTTGCCTCGGAAAACAGTTTTGGCACGAAAGCCCAGAACAGCAGGCAGAACACCAGACCGGCCGCGCCGAACGCGATCAGCGGCGTTTGCCATTGTTCGCCGGTCCGCATGAACAACTGCATACCCACGACCGGCCCCAGGAATGCACCGATGCCGTAAGCCGCGTTGAGGGAGCCGATCGCCACAGTCCGGTAACGGTAAAAGTACGCGCCGACCATTGCGAACAGGGCGGTTTGCTGCAGCGCTTCGCCGACGCCGGTCAAGACGCGATACGAGGACAGATCCCAGAAAGAATTCGAATAGGCATTCATCAGCGTAAACAGCGAATAAATGAAGATGCCGATAATGGTCACGGACTTGCGGGACAAGCGGTCGATCAGATATCCGGCAGGGATGCCGCCTATGCCCATTCCGAGTGCAAAGATGGTCGACAAGAAGCCGCCTTCACTGAGCGAAAACCCAAAATGCTTGTTGATGTAAGGCACCAGTTGCGGATACAAGGAGCGATCCATCGCGTTGGTAACATACGAAAGCGCGACAAGCAGCAACAATGCAATGGCGACCCGTGAGGACAAGGTCCTTTGCTGCGGGATGGCGCCAATAATCTGTTCAGACATATTTTTCCTTCGGGGGTCTTCTGTGAGTGAATTACTTCGGCTGTGAGTGAATCAAAAAGGTGAAAAGCATTTCAGCGTGCAAAAATTGTGCCTAGGATGTTGTCCTACAAACAATATAAAAGGTGGTAGGCGGCGCATAGTGCGCTATGGCAACGATCGGCAGCGCGGGATGGCTGTCAAATGGGTAAGTTCATAATTATATTATTTGCGGGCCAGCAAGGCGTTCGATGCGCCATTCAGATTATCGGGCGCGGCTTCGAGCTGCTGTTTCAGGCGCATTTTTACGGTGTGCTCGTGCTCGCGCATTAATTGCTCGGCGCGTGCGGCTTCGCCTTCCATGATCGCGTCGAAGATACGATAGTGATCATCGTGGCTGCGCAGGATCCACCGATAGTGATGGCTATCATCGCGATGGCTGACGATCCAGCGGTAATCGTCCCACTGGATGTTGCGATGCGATGCCATCGGCACGTTGTGGCAGGTTCTGAGCATGTCGCTGATCATGCGATTGTCTGCGGCCTTGATGATGGTGGCATGGATGCGGTCGTTGACTTCCCGGAAGGCGGCAATATCGGCGTCTTCCAGCGGGTTCTTGCTCAGGATGCGATCGCCGTCGGCCAGTGCAATGCGGTAAGTCTGCTGCGCCTGTGCGGATAGGCCGCGCTCCGCCGCGAAACGTGCCGCCAGCCCTTCAAGCGCACCGCGAATATCGAAAATGGCGATCAGCTCTTCGGTATCGAGCCGCCGCACGTTGTAGCCGCAGTTCGGTTCGTATTCCAGCATGCCCTCTGCCGCCAGGCCTTGCAGCGCTGCACGGATCGGCGTGCGCGACACGTTTAGCATTTCGGACAACACCACTTCCTGCAGTTTTTCATCCGGGCCGAAATGCCCCGACAAAATGGCTTCGCGCAAACGTTCGGTCACGCTCTGGGCGCGCGTTGTTACGGCCGGCGGCGGCAGTTTGGCGGCTTTGGGAGAGGGCGCGGCCGAAGGCGTTGCGGCAGCAGCGTCGCTGACGTGCAACGTTTTTTTGTTCACCGGCGATTTAGTAGGCATGGTAAGTGCTTATCTCCCTTTGTATACATTATGTGAAAATTTTATGCGCCAGCCTAATCGCGAATGCGAAATTATGAGCTGCTGCCGACGATAAAACAAGTTCATTTTGTGAGCGCATTTTAAATGAGTGCGCACCAAAATGGGAAATTATTGCCTCGAAACCGTGCGCGCATGCACTGTATTAAAACGTCGGTATTTTGTGATGCATTTCATAATGTTTGTGAATGGAAATAAGTTCTTGATGGCAGCTAAAATCCATTGACAATTGGTTACATCGGCACCTAAACTCGGCGCCGTTCGAATTATCTTTTACGTTGTAGGCGTCACCCGATTTAAATGCAATTCGTGGTTTTCAGTGGGCAGGATTTAATACTTGGTATGTAGGGCGTTCCATTTTTTTGGATACAAAACTAACATTCGGCTGAAAAATTCATTGGACGGAAGAGATATGGTTCAAGTTGCGCAGGATAACGCCATTGGGCGGATTACCGAAAATCGCATGGCGCACTATGAGGCGTTCGGTTGGCATCACTGGCCTGAAGCGCCTTGGTTTTCCTACCAGTTCCGGCGCGGTTTGGGCGAGAGTCAAGAAGGCGGCGGCGCAGTCAGCGAAATATTTCAGGCGGCCTCGCGCATCATCGCCGGCGATGAAGAGAGCTGGCATCTTGAATGGAAGCGCATTGGCGACCGTAACTTCCAGCGTGCCGCGCTCGAAGAACAGAGCGGTCATATCCGCACTGCAATGAATTGCTATCTGCGCGCTGCCGATTATTATCGCCAGGCAGAATTCTTTCTGGCCCCTGACGATGCTCGACGGCTGGCGACCTTCACCTTGATGGAGCAATCCAGCCATGGCTTTTTGCGGCATTTGAATCCGGCCGGCGAAGTGCTGGAAATTCCGTATGAAAACGGCACAACGCTGCCGGCCTATTTTGTACGCGCGCCATTTCCGGTTGCCAAGCAACCAGTCCTCATCTGCATGGGCGGCCTCGATTCAATCAAGGACGAGATGTGGTTCATGCAGGCGCACGGCGCATTGCAACGCGGGATTTCAGTGCTGATGATCGACGGTCCAGGCCAGGGCGGTGCATTGCGGCGGCAAAACATTGTCAATCGCTTCGATACCGAAGTACCGATCGGTAAATGCATCGACTATCTGGAAAGCCGCGCCGACGTTGACGCCAGCCGTATCGCCGTATGCGGCTCCAGCCTCGGCGGCTATTACGCAGCGCGTGCGGCATGTTATGAACATCGACTCGCCGCTTGCATCTCGCATGGCGCGATCTGGAGTATCACCGACATGTGGGGCGATGCGCCGGAAGATCATGGTCTGGCCATGCATATCAAGTGGGTGTTCGGTCGTCCCAGCATGAAGTCTTCCATGGAAAAAGCACGCGACTTTACGCTGGAAGGCCATCTCGAAAAAATGCGTTGTCCCTATTTGGTGATGCATGGCGGGCACGATGTGCTCACCGTGTCGCAGGCGCGCAAGGTTTACGACTACGGCATTGCCAAAGGCGTCGATTGCACGCTGCGGCTGCTGGATGCGGAAGAAACCGGCGCCGAACACTGCCAGCACGACAATCCGACAATCGGCCAGGAATTGTTGGCCGATTGGCTGGCCGACCAGTTCGGCATCGATCAGCGCAGCTTGCTGAAGACCTCCAACAACCCTTTGATTTAAATTTAAGGAAGCAAAAAATGAATTTAGGCGTTGATCAAGTACGCGCGGCAGTCGTCGGTATCGACCTGCATCGCGGGCACCTCGATATGTCCGTTGCAACGATGCCGGCCGCGCCGGATGTGGCGGCACGCGTAGTGGCAGCCAACAAGAAGCTGTTCGACTGGTGCCGCACGCAAGAGATTCCGATCGTTCATCTGGTGACGAAATACCTCGATGCCGAAGAAATCCGCATCAACCCATTCTGGCGCACGCGCTCGGAAGACCCGAACAATCCGCGCAAAAACGTACTCAAGCACAATCTGGTCGGCATGCCTGGCACGACCATCATGCCGGGTTTGCATGATGAAAAGCGCGATTGGGTGGTCGATACCAAACGACGCTACAACTGTTTCACTGCCACCGATCTCGATTTCGTATTGCGTTCGCACGGCATCAACACCTTGATTATTACCGGCGTCAACACCAATAGTTGCGTGCTGTCGACCGTGACCGCCGCCTGTTCGCTCGATTATGCGGTGATCGTGCCGAGCGATTGCGTCGATACGATGGATGCGCCGGCCTTGCACGATGCCGCGCTCACATGCATCCGCACCGCGTTCGGTTTTGTGATGACCTCGGATGAAGTGATGGCACTGCCGGAATTGCGTCGCTGATGTCGTTCGCCGTCTTCCAGCTATTCAATGGGCTGACCTTTGCAGCGCTGCTGTTTCTGGTCGCCAGCGGCTTTACGCTGATTTTCGGCTTGATGCGCATCGTCAATCTGGCGCACGGCGCCATGTATTTGATGGGCGGTTATGTCGCTTATGCGGTGGGCGGCATGAGCGGCAGTTTCATTCTCGGTTTGGCTGCCGCCGCAGTGGTGGTGGCGTTGCTGGGGATGGTGGAGCAATCGCTGCTGCGCTTCGTCAAGGGCGTCGAATTGCGCCAGGTGCTGCTCACGCTGGGACTGGCGCTGATGCTCAACGATGCCGCGCTCATGCTGTTCGGCGGCGATACCTTCAGTGTGCCGGTACCGGCGCTATTGAAGGGGCCGTTGCGGCTAGGCGGCTTTGCTTATCCGCGCTATCGCCTGTTCGTGCTGGCGGTCGGCATTCTTGTCTTCGTTTTGCTGTGGCTGCTGATGAACCGGACCCGCTTGGGGGCATTGATACGCGCCGGTGTCGATGACGCCGAGACGGTGGAAGCGATGGGCGTCAATATCCGCAAAGTATTTGTGATCACATTCATGCTCGGCATGGCCTTAGCCGGTGTGGCCGGCGCTTTGGGCGGCGCATTTCTGTCGCTCTATCCCACGGCCGATTCGGAGATCATGGTGTACAGCCTGGCGGTGGTGATCATCGGCGGACGCGGCAGTCTGGCCGGCGCCGCGCTGGGCAGCCTGGCGGTGGCGCTGCTATCGACTTTCGGCCAGGTATGGTTTCCAGAGCTGGCGTACTTTGTAATTTTCGGGCCGATGGCGTTGTTGCTGGCGTTCCGTCCGCACGGCCTGTTCGGCCGGCCCAATTGAAAGGCGCAGGATGACAACTCAAATGAGGCCGCAAATCAAATACGCGATAACGTTCGTTGCGGTGCTGCTGCTGGCGCTGGTGCCGCTGGTCTTTCCAGGCTACGAGACTGGTCTTGCGACCCAGATATTGATCTACGCTTTGCTGGCCATGTCGGTTGATATTCTGGCCGGTTTTGCCGGCCGCACGCCGCTGTGCCATGGCGCTATCTTCGGGGTTTCAACGTATGTGGTGATGTACTACGTCACCACGCTCGGCGGCAATCCCTGGATCGGCGTGCTGCTCGGCATTGCCGCCGCCGTTGCGGTGTCGTTGATTTTTGCCTTGCTGGCGGTGCGCACCACCGGCGTCTATTTTCTGTTGCTGACGCTGGCGCTGGGCATGATCGTATGGGGCGTATGCGTGCGCTGGACTTCGGTCACCGGCGGCGAGAACGGATTGCGCGGCACGGCACGGCCCGAATGGCTGGCCGATCCCGCAACCTTCTTTTATTTTGTGCTGGCGGTTGCCCTGTTGATGTCGCTGGCGATGTGGCGCTTTGTGCGCTCGCCCTTCGGTCTGACACTCAAGGGGATCCGGGAGAGCGAATCGCGCATGCGCAGCCTGGGTTACAACACCACCTTGCATTTGTTGATCGGCTTCATGTTCTCGGGACTGATGGCTGGTATGGCCGGCGCGCTGTATGCGTTTTTCAATAGTTTCGTCAGCCCGTCGACAGTCGCGCTGGCGCAATCGGTCAAGGGTTTGTTGATGGCCATTGTCGGTGGCGTCGGCACCTTGTTCGGCGGCGTGGCCGGTTCGGCGCTGCTCATCATTCTGGAAAATGTGGTGAGCTCGTATACAGAACGTTGGTCGATGGTGCTTGGATTGTTGTTTGTATTGACCATGATCTTTGCGCCGGAAGGCATGGTAGGCGCGGTACGTTCGATGCTGGGCGCCGGCAAGGCGAAATCACCAAAAAATTAAGGGGCATGGGGCCCGCTTTTTCTTATCTTTTTGAAAGACTGGAGACTACACGATGGATCGTCGCCGTTTCGTTAAAACATCTGCTGCACTTGGGGGCCTGGCTTTATCGGGCTCAATGCGTAATGCGCTGGCTCAAAGCAGCACGCCCATCAAGATCGGTCTGCTTACGCCGCTGACCGGTGTGGTGGCGTCCGGCGGCAAAGAAATCGCCGAGGGCTTCAATCTTTATTGGAATCAGGTCGGCCATAAGGTTGCCGGCCGCGACATCCAAATCATTACCGAAGACGATGGCTCGACCCCCGATATCGCGCTGCAGAAAGCACGCAAGCTGGTCGAGCAGGAGAAGGTCGATTTTCTGGTCGGCGATCTGCTGGCCAATACCGGCCTGGCGGTTGCCGAGTACGTCAAAGGCAACGGGGTGCCGTATTTCATTCCGGTGATTGCGGCGGACGATCTGACGCAGCGCAAGCGTATTCCCAACGTGATTCGCGTGGCCGGCTATACCGCCAGCCAGATGCCGCGGCCGCTGGCCGACTGGGCTTTCAAGAAAAAAGGCATGCGCAAGATCATCACGATCTCGCAGGATTATGCGTTCGGTCATGAGCAGTGCGGCGGCTTCGCGCAGGTATTCACCGAGCTCGGCGGCACCATCGTTGCGCAATACTGGACGCCGCTTAATACGCAGGATTTCAGCCCTTATCTGGCGCAAATCCAGAGCGCCAATCCGGATGCCGTGTTCGCGATGCAAACCGGGGCCGATGCCACACGCTTGATTCAGCAATGGGACAATTTCGGCCTGAAGGGGAAAATTCCTCTGCTCGGCGCGCAGAATTTCACCGATCAATCCGTGATCCGCACCCTCGGAGACGAGTCTGAAGGCATCATCACTTCGGCTCACTTCGCCGAGGGCAGTACGCTGCCGGCGACCAAGAAATTCGTTACCGATTACGAGGCGCTCTACAAGCATTTGCCTTCGCTGTATGGTTTCGCCCATTATTCAGCGGCGATGTGGATTGCGCAGGCAATTACGGCCGTGCACGGCAACGTGGCCGATCGCCCCGCGTTCCTCGATGCGGTGCGCAAGGTGGTGCTGACCAATTCGCCGTTCGGCAATGCCATTAGCCTGGATGCCTACGGTAATCCGATCTATGACATTTATATTCGCCAGGTGGTCAAGCGGCCGGACGGCCATTTCTGGAACGTCCCGCTCGAAACCTATCCAAAGGTGTCGCAGTTCTGGACCTACAAGCCGGAAGAGTATATGAAGCAGCCGTCGTATTCGCGCACCTTTCAGGGCATCAAGAAGAGCTGACCTGATTTAAGTGAATCTAATCCACAAATGGACTTTGACCGGGATGTTCGCATCCCGGCCGATATATGAATGAATAAAACACTGCTCGAACTCACTGATGTCAGCATCCATTTCGGCGCGCTCAAAGCGGTCGATGGCGTCAGCATGGGTGTTGCTGCGGGTGAACGCTGCGCGATTCTCGGCCCTAACGGGGCCGGGAAAACCACCTTGTTCAATGCGATTACCGGCATGATTCCGGCCTCCAAAGGCAAGGTGCGGTTCGATGGCGCGGATATTACGAAGATGGCGCCGAACGGGCGCGCGCATCGCGGCATCGCCCGCACTTTTCAGATTACCAATCTGTTCTTCGGCTTGACGGTAGAAGAGAATCTTCTGCTCGCCACGCGCGGTCTGGGACGCACCAAATTCACCATGATGCGTACCGGTCTGGCGCAGGGCGATGAACATCGGATCGTCGATTCGGCCTTATCCAGATGTCATCTCGACGCCAAACGCGATTGGCTGGTGAAGGAGATTTCATACGGTGAGCAGCGTCAGCTGGAGCTGGCGATGTCGCTCACCAGTTCACCGCGGATTCTATTGCTCGATGAGCCGGCAGCAGGTTTGTCGCCGGCCGAACGGGTGGTGATGGCGGAGGTGATTCGCGGTTTGCCGAAGACGCTGGCGCTGATTTTGATCGAGCATGATATCGATTTGGCGCTGGGCTTGGTGGATCGGGTGATTTGCATGTATCAGGGCGGTGTTCTGGTGCAGGGAACGCCGGAGGAAATCCGTCGCAATCCGCAGGTCCAGGAAATTTATTTGGGGAGACCGCGCGTTGCTTGAAATTACCAAACTATCCGCCGCATATGGCGAGGCGGCTGTGCTCGACGGTGTGTCGATGCAGATTGCCGAGGGTGAAATTGTCGCGTTGCTGGGGCGTAACGGCATGGGTAAAACCTCGCTGGTGCGCTCGATCATGGGCTTGGGTTCACCGCACCTGATCGGCGGCAATGTCCGTTTCGATGGTAAGGATCTGGTGGGATTGCGTTCGCATGAAATTGCCCGGCGCCGCATCGGTTATGTGCCGCAGGGACGGCGCTTGTTTCAGTCGTTGACGGTGTTGGAGCATCTGGAAATGCTGGATCAAGGGCTGCCGGGCGCGTGGAGCGTGCGCAAGGTGTTCGATGCGTTTCCGCGGTTGGAGGAACGCAAGAGCAATCGCGGCAATCAGTTGTCGGGCGGCGAGCGGCAATTGCTGGCGATCGGGCGGGCGCTGATGACCGGTCCGCGCATTTTGCTGATGGATGAGCCGACCGAAGGACTGGCGCCGGTCACGGTTGAGCTGGTTGAAAATGTGCTGACCGATTTGCGTAAGCAGGGCATCGGGATTTTGCTGGTCGAACAGAATTTATATAGTGCGCTGGCAGTGGCCGACCGGGTTTATATCTTCGAGACCGGGCGCGTGGTCTGGCAGGGCAAGCCGGCCGAGCTGTTGGCCGATCAGGCGATTTTGCATCGCTATCTGGGGATTCATTGACACGCTGCATCATCGTGCAGCGGATTTGACGTCAAGACACTCACCCCGTATTTTTTTCACTTTTATTTTCATTTCATAATTCTCGGAGATTAGGCATGTTTCACACCTGTTCCGGAGCCGCTGATAGTCATTCATGCGACCATCCAGATCACTTACAAGAAGGTTCGGCAAGCGGCGCGACGGCGCAGTTTGCATCTGAACCTGCGCCTACCCTCGCGCGCAACGGCAAGGAAAAAGGCAAAGCCAGAAGTCTGCGCATCGATATCCATTGCCATTATCTGAACCTCGAAGTCAATGCCAAAGCAGCGCCTCTGCATCCGCATGAGAAAGAGCCGTCCATCGTGTTCGCCAATGCGCTGACGCGGCAAGTCAATCACAAGCAGATGCATGATCGCGCTGCGTCATTGTCCGATGTCGACCGGCGTCTTAAAGACATGGACCGTATGGGGATCGATATCCAGGCGGTATCGTGCGCGCCGTCGCAATATTATTACTGGGCCGAGGCGGGCATCGGTCTCGAATTCGCGCGCGATATCAATAACCGCATTGCGGAGATCGTCGCCATGCATCCGGATCGCTTTGTCGGCTTGGGTTCGGTGCCGCTGCAGGATGCCAAACTGGCGACCGCCGAGCTGGTGCGTTGCGTCAAGAAGCTCGGCATGCGCGGGGTGCAAATCAATACCAATGTGAATGGTATTGATCTGGCCGATAAGCGGCTCGGGCTGGACCGTTTCTTTGCCAAGGCGGAGGAGCTCGATGTCGTGATCCTGATCCATCCGCTCGGTTTCGATAAGGGCGATCGCTTCGTGGATTATTACTTTAATAATGTGATCGGCAATCCGCTCGAATCGACCTTGGCCGTGAGTCATTTGATTTTCGGTGGCGTGCTCGATCGTTATCCGGGCCTGAAATTCTGTGTCGCGCATGCGGGCGGTTATCTGCCGCATTACCCGGCACGGATGGATCATGCCTGGAAGGCGCGGCCCGATCCGCGGGTCAATATCAAGAAGAAGCCGTCTTCGTATTTGAAGAAATTTTACTTCGACAGCATGACGTTCGATACGCGTCTGCTCGACTCGATGATTGAGCGTTACGGCGCACGCCATGTGTTGCTGGGTACCGATTATCCTTATGACATGGGCGACGACGATCCGATCAAATTAATCGAAAGCGTGACGCGCTTGACTACTGCCGAGCAGGATTTGATTATGGGCGGTAATGCGGCTCGTTTGCTTAAAATCAAGGGGCGGCGCTAAGGCCGGTAATGCTGATTAAGCGCCATGGGCGGGGTGTGGTGACATGTTGTACTCCGTTCGTGTCCTTCCGGTGGCCTGCGGCCCCCTCCCTCCTTTACCTCACTGCGCACAACATACCACCACACCCCGCCCATGGCGCTTAATCAGCGCTGTCTTGGCTAACCAATCAGAAATTAGAAATTAGAAATCAGATCGATCCGTATGCAACAGGAATTTAAATTTGTCGTCAATGGCGCGCCATGCAGCGTCACAGCCGCACCGGATACGCCGCTGCTGTACGTATTGCGCAACGATCTGCAATTGAAGGGCACGCGCTTCGGCTGCGGCGCCGGTGCTTGCGGTAGTTGTACGGTGATGGTGGACGGGCGGGCGCTGCAATCCTGCGATACGCCGCTGTGGTCGGTGCAGGATTGTGCGATCACTACGGTCGAGGGTTTAGGCACGCCGGCGGCTCCCCATCCGGTGCAGCAGGCGTTTATCGATGAGCAGGCGGCGCAATGCGGTTACTGCATCAACGGCATCATGATGTCGGTGACGGCGCTGCTGGCGCATACGCCGGCCCCGGATGATGCGCAATTGCTGGCGGTGCTGGATCGCCATCTGTGCCGTTGCGGTACCCATTTACGGATTTTGCGTGCAGCGCGCAAGGCGATCGAACTGATGGAGACGGCGCGATGAACGGCAATGCATTGCCTGCAGATCTGGCCAACAATCCTTATCTGGATCGTTGGATTCGAATTAATGCCGATGGTGTCATCGACCTGTTCGCCGGCAAGGTTGAGCTGGGTCAGGGCATCGCGCTGGCGCTGACCCAGATTGCAGCCGACGAGCTGGATGCGCCGCTGTCATCGATACGACTGACGGCCGGCAATACCGATCGTTGCCCGGATCAGGGCTTCACCGCCGGCAGCCTGTCGGTGCAAATGGGCGGCATGGCAATTCGCCTCGTATGCGCCGAAGTGCGTCAGCTTTTTGTACAGCAGGCCGCGCTCAGGATGGCGGTTGCGCCGGAGGAAATTCTGGTGGAGGAGGGGCTATTTTTTAGCGCGGGCAACGCGGGCAAAAGCAGCAGCAGTCTTGGCTACCATGCATTGGCCGAGGAGGTCGATTTGCACCGCCTCGCTACCGGCGCGGTTGCGCCCAAGGCCAGCGCGGCGCGGCGTATATGCGGCGATAGCCCGCCGCGTTCCGATTTCGCGCGCAAGCTGTTCGGCGCCGGCTACATTCACGATCTGGAATTGCCCGGCATGCTGCACGCACGGATGGTGCGGCCACCGTCTTATTCGGCGCGCCTGATTGCTTTCGATTCGGCTGCGCTGGAGGCGCTGCAGGCATTGCCTGGTCTTGAGAAGTTGGTCGTGGATGGACGATTTATCGGTGTGTGCGCGTTGCGTGAAGAGGATGCGATTGCGGCCGCCGTTGCAGTGCGACGCGCGGCGCGATGGGAAGAAACGCCCGATCTGCCGGAGGCAGCAGAAAGCCAGACCTGGTTGAGCGCGTTGCCGAGCGAGGCGACGGTGCTGGATCAAGGTGCTACCGGCGCGGCACCGCAAATTGAGCAGCAAATTCCGCAGCAAATTCAGCAGCAAATTGAGCAGCAGGTGCATGCGCGTTACTCGCGCCCGTTCATTGCGCATGCATCGATCGGCCCGTCATGCGCGCTGGCCTCCTGGCAAGATGGGCAGCTCACGGTATGGACGCACGCGCAGGGAAGTTTTCCGCAACGGCAGGAATTGGCTGCCACGTTTGGGCTGGCGTTGTCCGAGGTTAGCGTGATTCACGTCGATGGCGCCGGCTGTTATGGGCACAACGGCGCCGACGATGCTGCGCTCGATGCAGCCATGTTGGCGCGCGCCTGCGCCCGGCCGGTGCGGCTGCAATGGTCGCGCGAGGACGAGTTCGCCTGGTCGCCGCTGGGTTCGGCGATGGCAATCGAGATCAAGGCCGGGATCGACGCCGATGGCCGCATTGCGCATTGGCAACAGGATACGTGGAGTCATTCGCATGTGCAGCGACCGGGGACGGGGCATGAGGGCGCTTTGTCTTTGCTGGGCGCGTGGCATCGCGATCCGCCCGCGCCATTGCCGGCGGCGCGCGATTTCCCGGTGTCGATGGGCGGCGGCGGCCAGCGCAATGCGGTGCCGCTGTATACGATGCCCGCGCGCACGGTGACTTATCAGTTCGTCCCGCAGCGCACTTTGCGTACCTCGGCACTCAGGACCTTAGGGGCGTTTGCCAATGTGTTTGCGATCGAGTCCTGCATGGATGAGCTGGCGCTGCTGGCCGGCGCCGATCCGATCGCGTTTCGGCTGGCGCATCTGGACGATCCGCGCGCCGCAGCGGTGCTCGAAGCGGCGGCCCGTGCATCGGATTGGCATGCGCCGAAACAAGTTGTAAAACGCGACGGCGCGGTACGTGGTCGTGGTATAGGATTTGCCCGTTACAAGAACAGTGGCGCGTATTGCGCGATTGTGATTGAAATCGAAGTCACCGATCGGATTGTGCTGGATCGCGTGACCGTGGCGGTTGATGCCGGCGAAGTGATCAATCCGGATGGCGTGCGCAATCAGATCGAAGGCGGTGTGATGCAGGCCGCCAGTTGGGCATTGAAGGAAGCTGTGCAGTGGGATCGAACGCGCATCACCAGCCGTGATTGGGAAGCGTATCCGATCCTGCGCTTCGACGAGGCGCCGGGCCGGTTCGCGCTGGAAATTATGGCGCAGCCCGACTTGCCGCCGTTAGGCGTGGGAGAATGTGCTGCGGGTCCGACTGCGGCTGCCATCGGTAACGCCCTGGCCGACGCCATCGGTATTCGGGCCAGGGACTTGCCGCTGACCCCGGAGCGGCTGCTGGCGGCTATCGAATCAGCATGAGGATGGCGATGGCGATCGTCAAGTCGTCGCCGTTGGCTTATCTGAAGAACGTTTTGGTCGTCGCGTAAAGCGACGCACAATATGATTAATTTTTAACGGAGTGTTTCAAACATGAGCGAAAACAAAAGTGTTTTTTCGGCACGGGATAGAATTTCCTATGAGCCTATCGTCAGTCGTCCGCCTTTTGTGCTGCCGAATAACGCACGCGTTGCTGTATGGACAATCGTCAATGTCGAAAATTGGCTGCCGCAAAACGCCATGCCGCGTACTGTATTGCCGCCACCGATGGGCGTGCCGCTGCTGCCGGATATTCCGAACTGGAGTTGGCATGAGTACGGCATGCGGGTCGGATTCTGGCGTTTTCTGGAAGCGCTCAAGTCGCGCAATCTACGCGCGACGCTGGCGCTGAACGGTTCCACCTGTACGGAATATGCGGCGGCCTGCGAGGCGGCGCGCGATGCCGGATGGGAATTCATGGGGCATGGTTTTGAACAGAAGCCGATGCATCGGGTTGAGGATCAGGCAGACGCAATCCGGAAGACGGTCGAAGCGATCCGCAAATTTACCGGTAAGCCGCCGCGTGGTTGGGAAAGTCCCGGATTGACGGAAACCGATGAAACCCTCGATCTGCTGGCAGAGGCCGGTATCGAATATGTCGCCGACTGGGTGCTGGATGATCAGCCGGTCTCGCTCAAAACACGTGTTGGAGAAATGGTCTCGGTGCCATATACGGTGGAGTTGAACGATGTCGTCATGTCGGCGATTCAGCAACAGCCGTCGGATGAGATTTTCCGCCGCGGGCGCGATCAATTCGATCAATTGTACAAAGAAGGCGCAACGATACCGCGGGTCATGGCGATCTCGGTCCATCCTTATCTGACCGGCGCGCCGCATCGGATTCGCTATCTGGAGGCGCTGTATGACTATATCCTCAAGCATGAGGGTGTTGTGATGTGCACCGGAGAAGAAATTCTCGATATTTATAAAGCCCAGGCCGGCCGGAAATAGGCCGTGCGCCTGTTTCAGCTTCCTGTATTGAACCCTATCCATTTTTAGCTATGACTCTGCCACGTATTCTTCTGATTTCCACCGGCGGCACCATTACCATGACCGACAGCCCGGGGGCGGGAATTGTTCCGACCCTTTCTGGCGCCGATCTGGTGCGTGCCGTCCCCGAGTTGGCGCGTAAAGCCGATCTCGATGTTGTTTCGTTTTCCACCAAACCGGGGGCCTCGCTGACGTTGGAGGATTTGAGCGAGATTGCCGCTTTGCTTGATGCCAAATTGAGCGAAGGATTTGCCGGCGCGGTGGTGGTGCAAGGCACCGATACCATCGAAGAGACCGCATTCGTGCTCGATTTGCTGGTCAAATCGGAGCGGCCTGTGGTGGTGACGGGGGCGATGCGGGGCGCGGCTGCGCCGGGTGCGGACGGCCCCGCCAATTTGCTGGCGGCGGTTACCGTGGCGGCGGAACCGGCTGCGGCCGGGCTTGGCGCGCTGGTGGTGCTCAACGATGAGGTTCATGCGGCGCGCTATGTACAAAAATCTCATACCGCTTTGCCATCGGCGTTTACCTCGCCCGGCTTTGCACCGCTTGGGCGCGTGATCGAAGGGGGTCTGCATCTTTACGCAAGTTTGTCGCGCAGGCCCGTGTTGGCGCGCCCGCAACAGCTTGCCGATTCGCCGGTCGCGTTGATCAAAATCCCACTCGGAGACGACGGCCGTCTGTTAGCTGCGCTGCCAGGGCTGGGTTATCGCGGCGCAGTGATAGAAGCAATGGGCGCCGGTCATCTGCCGGCACGTCTTGCTGAAATGGTGAGTAGCCTGCTTGAAAAAATGCCGGTGGTGCTCGCCACGCGCGTTGCATCGGGGCCGGTATTTCGCAAGACGTATGGCTTCCCGGGCTCCGAGATGGATTTGCTGGCGCGTGGCGCTATTCACGGCGGCAGTATTGCAGGCGGGAAGGCATGTTTGCTGCTGCGCCTTCTGATTGCCAATAAATTGGAAGGGGAGCAGCTAAAGTTGGCGTACGCGCAGCATAGTCATTAATAGCTTTGGCTTTGTAGCGCTGCTTACGCAGAACCGGTAAGCACTGCACAAAAAAGGAAGCCCGATCACATGTCCTTTCGGACGTGTGATCGGGCGCTGCCGTTACTAATCCTGCGTATTCTATTTTGGCGCCGATGCGCCCTTCGTCAAAGTCCTCCGGCCGGCAGCTTGAACATGCCTGCCTCCAGGGTATCGATAAATTTGTGAATTTCGCGCGAATGCAAGACGTCGGCGTATTTTGCGTTCATGTCGAAGAGATTAAGCGCGTGGCTGGCCTGCGCCCGGTCGAAAGAGCAGTCCTCGACTACCGTAACCCGATAATTAAGGCTGAAAGCATCCAATACCGTGGCCCGCACGCAACCCGATGTAGTCGTCCCCATGGCAATGATGCTGTCACAGCCCAGCAAGGTCAGGTAACTCGCAAGATTCGTCCCAAAAAAGCCCGAAGGTTTTTGCTTGTAGACGACGATATCTTTTGGCTGCGGAGCGATTGCATCGACAATCTCGTTGCCATTCTTGCTTGAAGCCCGTCCATGGGAGGCGTCCTCTTTATGGCGGCTGTTTTTCCATGTCCATGACCCCGAGTCCCAGGTGTCGGCGCGTCTGATGCCCGTGGTGTAAATCACGGGCAAGCCTTTCCCATGCGCCGCATCAATGATCTTTTTGATTGCCGCTACCGCCGGCCAGCTCTCTTCTCCGCATGAGTTCCGCCAAGTCTTGATCGATTCCAGGATGGGCTCTGGTTTCTCACCGCAAAATGCCCAATTCACGTCGATCACCAGAATTGCCGGACGTTTGCCGAAGCCTTGCCGGGCTCCGTATCCGGATGCTGCTGTATCAAAAACCAGTTTGTCGCGTTCAGTAAGGAATTTATCCCAGATCCGTTCTTCCATTGCATTCTCCATTGGTTAAAGGTCAGTTCAATTTCGCATTATTGACAAATTGCATATCGATGACAGCGTTATAAGGCACGTCTTGCTTGAGCAGGCCCGCGCCGGTCACGACTGCCTTGGCGGTCTTCCAGGATTGCTCGGAAACCTGGCCATCGCGGCTCCAGATTTCGTTGGCGTAATAGCGATCGATCGTTGCCTTCAGCGCAGCCGGCGCCATGGTGGGGAATTCTTTTTGCGCAATTTTCGATGTCTCGGCCGGGTCATCGTGTGTTTCCTTCAGCGCGCGCAACATCGCGCGCACGAAGCCCTGAACCGTCTTTGGATCTTTGGTGATCGAATCATTGCGAACATTGAGTGTCGAGTAGGCGTACGGCCCCAGCTCTTTCGGAATGCTGTAGATCGGTTCTCCCCAGATTCCTTGCTCGGCGCCTCGCGTGATAATGGGTTCAGTGGCCATCCCGACGTCGGCTTGTCCGGCCGCCATGGCGGCGGGCACGCCGGCTGCGTTGGTTTCGATCAAGGTAACATCCTTGTTTGCATCGAGACCCCACTTCGCCAGCAGATAGTGGGTAATTGAATTTGGTGTGGAGCCGACGGTGTAGGTCGCAATCTTTTTGCCCTTCAAGTAGCTGGCCATGTCCTTTCCCTTCGGTTCGCTGCCCTTTTTCGCCATGATGTAGGTGTCTCCGCGGTTGACCACGCTGATCACTGCGCGCAGCTCTCCGCCTTTCAGCTTGGCAAACGCGTCATGCTCCGGTCCGCCAATAAACGCAAAGGCTTCACCTGCGAGGACAGCATTGGTATGGCTTGAGCCGCCGTCAAGGGTAATCATCTTGACGTCGAGGCCCTCTGCCGCAAAATAACCTTTGGCAATCGCGACGTACACCGGAAGGTAAGAAACCAAATGGCCAGGTTCAGTGATCGAGATCGGTTTCAGGTCGGCAGCGCTGGCCAAAGCCGAGCAACCCAGCAGCGCCGCCATCCCGGTAATTTTTAAAACCTTAAGACTTGATCCAAAATATTTCATCATCGTCAGCTACCTTTAAATTTAAAGTTCGGTTTAAAAAAATGGATTGCCGGAACGCCTCTCATGAATAGACACATCTAGGGCAACGCTGATTAAGTGCCATGGGCGGGGTGTGGTGGCATGTTGTACTCCGTTCGTGTCCTCCGG
>JAQGNR010000008.1 GCA_028291765.1 Herbaspirillum sp. | reverse complement strand
GTTATAGCCGTCGTCGTCTTTCATGTAGCCGATGGTGTAAATATGCACCATCAGCGATACGAAGGTTACCACGCACATCATCATTGCCGTCAGGCTGTCGATCAGGAACCCGACCTCCAGCTTCAGTCCGGCAACCGTCATCCAGTTGTATATTGTGCCGTTGTAACTGCTGCCGCCGATGACCGCCAGCAAGGTCTGCGCCGAAATGATGAACGCAATCAGCACGCCCAGAATCGTCACCGTATGCGACACCTTGCGGCCGATCAGATTACCGAAAAATTTTGTGCCGAACAGACCCGCAATTGCGGAGCCGATCAACGGAGCCATCGGTACAGCTAAAAGAAGATGTGGGTTGAGTTGCACCGCCATGATGAACCTTATCGTTATTGTTAATTAGCCTTTGAGGCTGTCGAGATCTTCCACGTTGATGGTGTCCAGATTACGGAACAACACCACCAGAATGGCGAGACCTATCGCGGATTCCGCGGCAGCCACAGTCAGGATGAAAAACACAAAAACCATGCCGGCGGCATCGCCCAGATAATGCGAAAAGGCGATGAAATTCATGTTGACGGCCAACAGCATCAATTCGATTGCCATCAGTAAAACGATAATATTTTTGCGATTGAGGAAGATGCCGACGATGGAGATCGCAAAAAGAATGGCGCCCAGAACCAGAAAATGCGCAAGTGAGAGAGTCATGATGTTGCGCCCTTATGGTTGTTTATCGGCCGCTGCTGCCGTCGCCGACGCTGATACAGGCGGCGCAGCAGGCGGATCGTTGCGGGTCGATTCGGATTTCATCTGCACCAGACGCACACGGTCGTTGCGTTTGACCTTGACGGCATCCGACGGCGCGAAATGTTTGCTGTCCTTGCGGCGGCGCAGCGTCAGCGCGGTGGCGGCAATGATCGCGACCAACAGAATAACGGCCGCAATTTCAAAGCCATACATGTATTTGGTGAAAATCTGCAGGCCCAATGCTTTGGTGGTGCCGATGTTGCCGGCGCTGACCGGCGCTTGTCCGTCGGGGAAACTGTCGACCGGAAAGCTGTACAGCAGAACTGCCGCCATTTCGAGCACGATCACCACGCCGATCACGCTGGCCAGCGGGAAATAACCCCAGAAGCCCTCGCGCAGTTTGTCGATATTAATATCGAGCATCATCACCACGAACAGGAATAACACCATCACTGCGCCGACGTAGACCAGCACCAGCACGATGGCCAGAAATTCTGCCTGCAGCAACATCCATAGCGCGGCGGCGGAAAAGAAAGACAGCACCAGAAACAGGGCCGCATGTACCGGATTGCGGGCGGTGATGACGCGCAAGGCCGCCAGCACCAGAATCACCCCAAATACGTAAAACAAGACAGTTTTAAATTCCATAATCAACCAAAAAGTCGGCAAAATGAGCAACGCATCCGAATTGCCGGAAGCGGCGGCCAGTCAACACTTGAATCAACGGTATGCTGCATCTGCCGTACGGGCTGCAGCAATTTCTTTTTCATATCTATCGCCAATCGCCAGCAACATTTCCTTGGTGTAGTACAGGTCACCGCGCTTTTCGCCGTGGTATTCGAGAATATGCGTTTCGACAATCGAGTCGACCGGGCAGGACTCTTCGCAGAAGCCGCAGAAAATACATTTGGTCAGGTCGATGTCGTAACGCGTGGTGCGGCGCGAACCATCGTCGCGTTGTTCGGACTCGATCGTGATCGCCATGGCCGGACAGACCGCTTCGCATAGTTTGCAGGCGATGCAGCGCTCTTCGCCGTTCGGATAGCGGCGCAATGCATGCAGACCGCGAAAACGCGGCGATAGCGGCGTTTTTTCTTCAGGAAACTGAATCGTGATCTTGCGCGCGAACAGATAGCGACCGGTCAGCGCCAGCCCCTTGATCAGCTCGGTCAGCATCAAGCTGCCGAAAAAATCCTTAATTGCGTTCATTTATTGCTTCCAATCTTCGCTTAACTATTTCCAGATATTCCATGGACTTTGAATCCACACTGCAACCACAATCAGGCAAACCAGCGTGATCGGAATAAACACTTTCCAGCCCAGACGCATGATCTGATCGTAGCGATAGCGCGGAAATGAAGCACGCACCCAGATGAACATCGATACCACCACGAAGGTTTTGATGCCCAGCCAGATCCAGCCCGGGATAAAACTCAAGAATGCCAACGGCGAGGCCCATCCACCCAGGAACATCAGCGAAGCCAGCATCGAAATCAGAATCATATTGGCGTATTCGGCCAGGAAGAATATCGCAAACGACATCCCCGAATATTCGATCATGTGGCCGGCCACGATTTCAGATTCGCCTTCGACTACGTCAAACGGATGGCGGCTGGTTTCGGCAATGCCGGAGATGACGTAAATCACGAAAATCGGCAGCAGCGACAACCAGTTCCATGACAGGAAATTCAGGCCCTTGTCGAAGAAAAAGCCTTTGCTTTGTCCCATCACGATATCGGTCAGATTCAGACTGCCCGATACCATCAGCACGATCACGAAGCAAAAGCCCATCGCCACTTCATAGGAAATCATCTGCGCCGAGGCGCGCATCGCACCGAGGAACGCGTATTTCGAATTCGAAGCCCAGCCGGCGATGATCACGCCGTACACTTCGATCGAGGTAATCGCCATGACGAACAGCAGACCGGCATTGACATTGGCCAGCACGGTTTCCGGACCGAACGGAATCACGGCCCAGGCTGCCAGCGCAGGCATGATGGTCATCATGGGCGCCAGGAAAAACAGGAGTTTACTGGCTTTTGCCGGCGTCGTGACTTCCTTGAATATCAGTTTCAAGGCATCGGCGATCGGTTGCAGCAATCCGGCCGGACCGACCCGGTTGGGTCCCATGCGCACGTGCATCCAGCCGATCAGCTTACGTTCCCATAAGGTCAGGTAAGCCACACAGATCAGCAGCGGCAACACGATGACGATGACTTTGATGAGGTTCCAGATTAGCGGCCAGAAATAACCGAACCAGTTGGCGCCATTCGAATTGACGGTCAGCAAAAATTGATCCATCACGCTTTCTCCACTGCGATTGCGCCAAACATTGCACCCAGCGCCGCAGTGCTGTTATGACCGGCTGCCACGCGCACGACTGTGGCCGGCAAGCTATTGTCGATTGCGGCAGTCAGCACTGTGCTGCCCTGCCCTTGGCTTACCTTGACCTTGTCGCCGGCTGCCACGCCCAGCTTCGCAGACATCGCCGCCGATAACCAGGCTTGCGGCGCCACTGCGTCGGTGGTCTGTTGCAACGACGGTGCGCGCCTGACGATCGCATCGGTGAAATAGATGGGTACATCGGCGATACGCTCGGCGGGGGCATCGGCAGCAGCGGCCGCAGCCATCGCCGGCGCTTGCGCATTTGCCACCAGATTGTTTAAACGCGCCTGCAGCGTTTCAGCATCGTTTAGTTCGCCGATGACCTCA
>JAQGNR010000098.1 GCA_028291765.1 Herbaspirillum sp. | reverse complement strand
CTCGACTTCAGCGAAATAGTTTTCCGGATTGCGATTGAGCTCCAACATGCCGACATCGATCAACGGGTAGTCCTTGTGCGGCCAGACCTTGGTCAAATCGAACGGATTGATGTGATAGCTGCCGGCTTCTTTTTCCGGCATGATCTGCACCCGCAATTTCCAGCGGGGGAAATCCTTGTTCTCGATACTGTCGAACAGATCGCGCTGCGCACTTTCACGATCGCGCCCAACCAGCTCGGTGGCGGCGGCATCGCTCAGGTTCTTGATTCCCTGCTGGCATTGGAAATGGAACTTGACCCAGAAACGCTCATTGGCGGCATTGAGGAAACTAAAGGTATGGCTGCCGAAACCGTGCATGTGCCGGTACGAGGCCGGGATGCCGCGATCGCTCATGACGATCGTCACCTGGTGCAATGCTTCCGGCAGCAAGGTCCAGAAATCCCAGTTATTTTGCGCGCTGCGCAGATTGGTTTTTGGATCGCGTTTGACGGCGTGATTGAGGTCCGGGAATTTGAGCGGATCGCGCATAAAAAACACGGGGGTATTATTGCCGACTACATCCCAGTTACCTTCTTCGGTATAAAACTTGACGGAAAAACCGCGAATATCGCGTTCCGCATCGGCTGCGCCGCGTTCTCCCGCGACCGTGGAAAAGCGCAGAAATACTTCCGTCTTCTTACCGACCGTCGAAAACAATTTGGCCTTGGTGTATTTGGTGATGTCGTGCGTCACGGTAAATGTGCCGTAAGCAGCGGAACCCTTGGCATGCATGCGGCGCTCAGGGATGACTTCGCGATCGAAGTGCGCTATTTTTTCGAGATGCCAGACGTCTTGCAGCAAAGCCGGACCGCGAGGGCCGGCGGTCTGGGTATTCTGATTATCGACAACCGGTGCACCTGCCGCTGTGGTTAACTTTTTCATAAAACTAACTCCTTTATCCTGTATTGAAAGATCCTGATTTTTCGCTTTGCGATGAACGTTCGCCCATCGCGCTACGGGCTCGCGGGGCTATCTTCGAGCGAGCTGTTTTTCCACTATCCTAATGAAAAATTAGTGAATGCGCGCAACGAAGAATAGGAGAGTAATCTACACGGTTTTCTTAAAACCGTTTGAGACCATGAAGAAAGAATGGCAGGAATTTAAGGGGAAGATATTTGCTGGAGCATCAAGTCAAATGTTGGCGACCGCGCCCCATGCGCCGCTCAAGCAGTTGATCGAAAGCATCCAGGATGTTCTGCACGTACCGATTCTTGAATTTCAGCGCTTCGTTCTGCGTTTCCGGGTGCACCAGCATGGTGGCGTTGGTTTCAAAAATCAGTAACCGCCGGTCCGGCAGGACGGAAAAATCGACGCCGGCATAGTCAAGGTCCAGACGCTGCGCGATGGCTTCCAGTGCGGTCCATGCGGCCTGGCCCAATACGTCGATCGGGTCGCTTAGAAAGCGGGCTTCTTCGAGCAGTTTCCAACTTGGATTTAACATATTGGCGCTGTCGTAATGCGCCAGCCAGTTGTTGCTGATGGCCAAGTGATAGGGATAGGGCCTGCGGTCGACAAAGATGACGCGATATTTGCGATAGTGGCCATCGTCCGATTTATAGTCGCAATAGTTGGTCAGATAGGCTTCATCGGCAGATGTTACCGGCGTTGCATCCTGCGGCGACTGTAGTAAAACAACGCCATCCCCGCCGTGACCACCGGTGGGCCGCACGATGACGGGGTAGCTCAGCGCCGCTTCCGCGATGCGCGTATGGACATCGTCCGTTACACCCGCCCGTAGGCGATCCCAGCGCGCTACCGCCGGTACATGGATGCCTTCGATGCCATCGAGCAAGAGGCCGATTCGATCGCGCGTGGTCAGGGCAATGCGTTGCGGCGGATTGAGGAGCGGTTGGCTGGCGCCGGCCAGAAAGCTGTCGACGACGGCGCGGCTGCAACTTGCGACGTCGGCGTCGCCGATGGCGTTAAAGATAATGTCGTAGTGTGGCAATGCCTGGTCCGGCGAATACTCGACGACCCATTTGATGCGTGTGTTGCGGGTTGTCGGCAGTAGATATTCGAACGGCACACTGCCGGGCCGGGCCGAACAGAGTATCAAGATATGGCGGACCGGCGCCTCGGCCAGATCGATGAATAGCGATTGGCGCCGATACGAGCGCTCGTAGTGATCATTCGCCTCGGCCCAATCGCCTTGCTGACGCAGGATCGATGCCAGGTTCTGGTTGGCCGTGGCCAAGTCGGGATCGAGCATCAGCGCCAGCCGATACCATTTGATTGCCGGTTTCCAGTGGCGATTGGTGAAATACGCGGTGCCGATATTGAATAGGGCCTCCGCCGAGTTTTCCTCTAGCGCCGCGGCCACCATGCCGGCGGCCAGCGCTTCGGCTTGCTGAGCGCTGGCGTGGAATGCTTGGGCCTGTAGACGGTAGACTTGGGGGGCCAGCGGCAGTATGGCTTCGGCTTGTTGTAGGGCGTGCAAGGCGTCCGCGGATTTGCCGCCGGCCAGATACTCTTCGGCCAGGGCCAGCCAATATTTTCCGGTAGCCTCGGGGGCTTGGGGTTTGGTGGTGGTGAATACTTTGATGGACATGGCTAAAATTTTATGGGGACAACATCAATCACGAGGTACTGGTGCTGTGTTTTAGCCGGTCCTCAAATGTGGCGAGTATACGGTGAATATTCTTATGGTTCAGCAGGACAGAGAGAATCTAATATAACGCGTACTTCCTGTTTATTTATCCTCTTGACTTATCCACTGATTTTGTGGACAGGCCTGTGGATAACATCTGGACTGCAGACGTAAGTGATTGACCCACCTAGGTAAATTTCCTCTGCTCGGAATTACGCCTATAAATGAAACCTCAATTCGGCGACAATACATAGTCCGTCCCAGTTAGCGACTTTCATTCAACATGAAGCACTTTTAAACTAAAGGAACTCAGCCATGGCACAAGATATTTGGTTAAACCTGCCCGTTAAAGATCTCGCCAAGTCAGTCGCGTTTTTTACTGAAATTGGCTTTGCGCGAAACCTGGGGCCAGGTAATAGCGAACAATCCGCAAGTTTCACTATCGGGCAGAAACAAGTCGTCCTGATGCTCTTCGCTCAAGACGTATTTCCCGGCTTCACAAACAATGCTCTTTCCGATACGAGCAAAGGAACAGAGGTCTTGTTTTCCTTGGGCGCCGATAGCCGAGAGCAGGTCGACAACATTGCGAATCGCGTCAAATCGGCCGGTGGCGCTGTGTTCGGCGAGCCTCGGGAATCAAATGGATTCATGTATGGCTGCGGCTTTTGTGATCCCGATGGTCATCGATGGAATCTACTTTTCATGGACCCCGGCAAGATGCCAAAGTAGGCGTAATGCCGTTGATTTTTGGATAGAGGTGACCCTCCCTTCGACAGGCTCAGGGCTATCGGAAACCCACGGCCTGCGGCCTGCTCAGGGCGAACGGGGGTTCTAAAAAAATTTCACAAAAGCCCGTTCGTGCCGAGTAACGAAGCGTGCGGGACGCAGCCGTAATTTATACCGCTTGTAAAGCATCATTTGGCTTTATATCTTCTCTCCACATTTGATGAATATCCAAGAGTTCAGGTAATATTTTTTCAAATACGCCGACAATTTCCGGATCGAAATGCGTTCCGCTATTGAGACGAATATACGCCACGATTCTTTCGATAGGCCATGGTTCCTTGTAGGGACGCTTCATGCTAAGCGCGTCAAATACGTCCGCCAGAGCGACAATCCGGGCCGACGCCGGAATTTCCTCACCGGCCAGGCCCCCCGGATATCCAGTGCCGTCCCATTTTTCATGATGGCGCAGCGCGATTTCCGCCGCCATCTGAAATACCGCTGCATCGCTCATGATTAAAATGTCATGACCGATTTTCGGATGGGTTTTCATGATGTCCCATTCATCCGCTGTCAACGCTTCCGACTTACGCAAAATGGTTTGGGGTATTCCCACTTTTCCCATGTCGTGCATCGGCGCGGCGAGTTCAAGCCATGCACTCCTTTCTGCGTCCCATCCCATACCTCTTGCCAACGAGCCGGCATACGCGGCCATACGCCAAATATGCGCGCCCGTATCGCTGTCGTTGTAATGTCCTGCATGGCCGAGCATCAGAATCGCTTCGCGATAACTGCGCTCCAGAACCGTGGCGCGTACTTGCGATAAATGAGAGCTCACGCGTGCACGAACGATTGCCGCGGAGACAGGCTTTCCAATGTAGTCCACGCCGCCGGCATCGAAACCCGCCGTTTCGTGCTCCAGGTCTGTGTAGGTCGTAATGAAAATGACCTGGATCGCTTGCGTTGTATCAATCTGCTTTATTTGCTGGCAGAGATCGTAGCCGCTGATATCCGGCAGGCCAATGTCCAATAAAACCATTGCCGGTGTATGTTTAACAACGGCTGCCAGAGTATCGGCCCTGTTCTTGGCGAAGACCAGATTGTAATCATTGGATAATATGTCGCGCATGATCGCCAAATTAACGGATTCATCGTCAACGATGAGAATAGTCTGTCGCATAACTATTGGTTCCTTTCCAGTTATCCCAGGCTGATTCCGCAGAGGGTAGCGAGGTTCAGGGTCTCGATCCGGGCCCCACGGAAATCAAAATCGCGTACACACGCCCAGATGGGCGCCAATTGCTTACCCGATAACATGGCGCGCAATAGATCGAGTGTCTGCTCCATCGGCGCCGGATTATCGCTATCCAATGCATGCAATAGCCGCAATAACATGTTCCTTAATTCAAGCCTCGCCTCGGATGATGCGTGGTGCGCACCCTTGGCTGGCGGCCCGCCGGTGTCGTCCACCAGCGGCGCAAATACATTGATCGCGTCGATGGCGGCCCGCAGCTCGTCATGCAGTTGCGATAGCACCGGCGTCGGGTCATAGCCCAGCGACAATATTTGTTCGGCCCTGACCGCAAGACGCCCCGTACTCAGCAATGCAAGATTACTGGCCACACCAGCCAGTTTATGGGCTATCGCCGCCGCGCCGGGACGATCGTCCCCGGCCAGCTTCGCATTTATGTTATCTATCGTGTTGTTGAAGCTTTGCGTAAATTGACGCAGATAGGCTTTATAGAGCAGCTCTTCCGACCATAGTTGCAATCCGCGGGCGACGTCCAGTACCGGTAAATCAGCCGAAAAAATCGGATCGGCTGCCGCCTTCGGGACCTCGATTTCCACGGGTTCCGCCGCCATGGGAATGTGCGATGCACGTCTGACCCGCTGGATCAATGCGATTGTCGCCGGCACATCGAACGGTTTGCTGACAAAGTGACTCATGCCGGCCGCGTATGCCGCATCCTGTTGCGATTTAAACGCTCCCGCAGTCAATGCCACAATGGGAAGATCATTGAACTGCGGCAGTTTTCGCAGCAACCGCGCAGCTTCGATGCCATCCATGACCGGCATTTGCACATCCATCAGTACCAGATCGATGTTATTCGAATTGGCAAGCAGCCAGTCGACAGCCTCTTGCCCATCGTTTGCCGTGTAAACCAGCGCGCCCTGATTTTCAAAAATCCGTTTAGCCACTTCCCGGTTGATATCGCTATCGTCGACGACCAATAGTCGTACACCGTCCAAATTGCGCGCTGAAGGTTGTTGGGATATTTCGACTACGCTATGCGTGGCCACGCGCCGCCGCTGCGCCTGAATGACCGCATTGTACAAATTAGAAGCGGTTACCGGCTTACTCAAGATAGCATCCACCAGTTCGGCGCCCGGTTGGCAGGAAAGATTCGACATCGAGAATGCCGTTGCCATGATCACGATAGGGCAACTATCCTCATCTACCGACTCTCGTATGAGACGCGCGGTTTCGAGACCATCGATGCCGGGCATCTTCCAGTCCAGGATCACGACATCGGGCAAGGCCTTGCGCGCCCGGCCGGCGATATGCGTTATGGCAGCCTCGCCCGAATCGACCGCGCTGACGCACCATCCCAATCCGCGCGCGATCGAACTCAGAGCGCCTAGCGCCACCTGGCTGTCGTCTGCTATCAAGGCATCGACCCGAAGCATATTCGGCGACGAAAATTCTTCGCTGCTTACCGGTTTGAAGCTCAGCGTGAAATAAAACTCGCTACCGCCCCCCAAGGCGCTATTGACGCCAATTTCTCCGCCCATCAAAGTAACGAGTTGGCGGCAGATCGCCAGACCCAATCCGGTACCGCCGAAACGACGGGTGGTCGAACTATCGGCCTGCGTGAAGGGAGAAAACATGGCATTTTGCACGTCGGGGGCAATCCCGATACCGGTGTCCTTGACCGAAAATCGAAACGTCAGCGCATGCTCAGTCCTGGCAATCAAATCGACCCGCAATTCCACCCGGCCGGCTTGGGTAAATTTGATGGCATTGCTGATCAGATTGATCAGCACCTGCTCCAGCCGCAGCGGGTCGCCCACTACGTTATTTGCCTCCGGCGAAAGCGCATGAATAATCAACTCGATATTTTTATCTGCCGCGGTGACGCTCATTGCGCCGGCCAGATTGTCGATCACATCCGAGATTCGGAATGGCGCCTGCTCAATGATCATCTGGCCGGCTTCGATTTTCGAGACATCCAGAATGTCGTTAATGATGCTGAGCAAGGTGCGGCCCGAGCTTCTGATTTTCAGCACCATCTCGCGCGCGTCGGGGTCCGGGCAAGTCTGTTCGAGAATGTGCGCCAGTCCGAGAATCGCGTTTAAGGGGGAGCGTATCTCATGGCTCATATTGGCCAAAAATTCGGCTTTGCCCCGATTCGCGGCCTCAGCGATATCCCGCGCCTTCAACATATCGAATTCGGCATTTTTCTGGGCCGAAATATCCTGTGCAAAAATGAGCGTGGCCGGACCGTCGGCCAAGATCACCCGCGTGGTCGTATTAAAAACAGGAATGCGGCGGCTTTCCTTGCCAAGGGCTTGGGTCTCAAACATTTGTTCGGTGGCGGAGTCGGTGGCGATCAGCTTTTCGGTCTGCGACAAATGACGCCGCGACTCCGGCGCGATCATGTCTGTCCAGGGCCGCCGGTTCAGATTGTCTGTCCCAGAATAGCCGTGCAAAAGCCGATAGCGCGGATTGGTATAAATAAAATTCCCTCCGCGTAGAATCGCGATCGCAATCGGCGCGTCTTCAATTAACGTGCGAAAACGCGCTTCACTTTCTTTGATCGCATTCAGCGCTTCGATATCAGCTCTTTTTACTTGCGTCCGATAAAGCCATACGCCGCATAACAACATCAGGAGCGCACAAATAAAACTGTAATGGTTAAGTTCGGTGCGGGTAGATTCTGTAATCGCCGATAAATTACGGCTAAGTCCGACAACGATCGCTCTGTC
>JAQGNR010000064.1 GCA_028291765.1 Herbaspirillum sp. | reverse complement strand
GGCTGAAACCCAGCACTTCCAGCCCCTCTTTCGCATGGCGCGCAGCATAGGCAGACAAAAGCGGCAACTCGTCCTGGCAGGGTTCGCACCAGGTCGCCCAGAAAGTCAGGATAAGCACTTTACCGAGCAGATCCCGGTTGGCGATGGTGCGTCCGTCCAGCGTGTGTAGTACCAGCGGCGGCGCTGGTTTGCCGACCACCAGATTGGATGCGCTAGCCAGCCCCGGCCAACTGGCGATCCCCGCGCCGAAAGAACAGGCGAGGACTGCGCGCAGCCAGGTGCGGCGCGCAGCCGATACCGTTACCGCAGAATTGACGACAAGTCGATCAGAAGGCATAAGTCGCCCCGATACTAGCAGTCCACCGCGGAAACAGTTGATAACCGGTAAGTTGACTATAGATCGATTTTTGCACGAAGCCATATATCTGCATATTGTCTAACACAGCCACGCTAATACCAGGACTGAGATAGGCGACTCTACCGGCGGTGCCGGCGGTGTCGGCAAGCGCGCCTTGATCGGCGCTCTTGCGCGTGAGATTGATTTGCAGCTGCGGCACCACTTTTGGATTGGCCTCGTAACGTACACCAAAACTCACTGTGCTTATATTACCGGGACGGTAATCGCCACCGGCCTGATTCAGATTTTCATGGATGGCGGACTGAAATTGGCCATTAATGAAAGCATCGAAGTTCTGGCTGATCGCTTGATAGTAATACGCGCCGAGAATGATATCCGTACTGCCCGTGCCCGGTTGCAGGCTGGTGTCCAGCGCTTGGCCGTCGCTGGCATTGGGACCAGTCGAAAAGAATGTCGGATTGCGGCCTACCGTTGCGCCTGTGAGCGTATTTTGTCCGCCATAATTTCCGGTCGGCAATTTGATGCCGAGTTGTATACCGAGATTATGCGTAGGCAAAATCCCCTGGTAGCTGCCAATCAGCTTGATATCGCCAAGCCCTGTATTGCTCGAACCGCTGACATGCGACGCATCAAGCTGGTCTGAGGTGACGCTGCCATAAGTAGTATGGCTACGGCTTACATACGGAATAATCGCGCTGATATTCCAGTTCGGACTTGGCGAGTAGGCGATACCCAGATTGATGTAGCGATTGACCGTCTGGCGTTCAACTTCCTGGCTACCTCCGGCATCATTGACAGCCGCAGTCTGCGCGTTCGAAACGCTGCTTGAACCATTGCGCAGTTGATTTTGATTGATAAAGGTGTAATCCAGACTGATGCGCCAGCCGGTTTCCGCGGAATAACCCATTGCAGCATCAGTACTTAGGGAACAACCGCAAGTGGCGCAAGCGTATGCAGCGGCGGGGGCAAGCATGCTCACGGCAAACGGCAGCACATAGCGCAAATTTTTCTTCTGATTTATAAACATTATTTTTCTCCAAGTCATGCGAATACGCATACACGCCCTCTTCGGAGCTTGCGTGTATGCATTGTTTTCTGCTGAGATGACCGCTCGCTTTGCTTGCCAATGGAGGCGTTAAAACGATGGTCAGGTAAATTGGGAATCAGAAAATGGACGGGGGATCGCGCGGCCGACCAGATGGATAAATAGGTAAGAGGAGAAATGCAGAGACTGTCGATACCGGCGCAATCGCAACCACAACACGCACAAACAGTTGCGGGGTTACGAAAGTGGCGGGCGCCGAAACATAATGATCAAAGAAATTGCAGTAAGCGCATGCGTCTAGCTGCGCGGGAGAATCCGAATCGACCCGGCCGGCGCTATGCGGGACAAGCGCCGAACAAATGGGGCCTAGCGGTGCATCGGCTTTGGCCGATGCAATCAATTGACTGGCGAGCGGCATTAATACGACAAGCAACATGGCCATCAGGCCAAGCCATGCTACAGCGTGCTTGTGTAGGCGGAATTTCATTTTTTATTTGTGATAATTTTTTTCGCATTTTACGTGAATTTAGAAAAATATAGTATCACCTGTTAATTTACGCTAAGAATGGAGTGAGTGAGTCCGGACCCACATTTCAGGACAAAGTGACTCACTTGGCAGCACACCGCCCTGAATGCAAAAAAAACCGTTAAAAGCCTAAGCTGATAACGGTTTTTTGATATTTGGTTGCGGGGACAGGATTTGAACCTGTGACCTTCGGGTTATGAGCCCGACGAGCTGCCAGACTGCTCCACCCCGCGTCTGAAGAACGAAAGTATATATGACATCGCTATTTATAGCAAATCAATTCAGCGCACCGGCGCAATGATACACTGCGATCTGATCGAAAAAACGGCGCCGCGACACGCATCCTCAATGCATCCCGGGCCGCCTCCTGATCGCGACCAATCCAAAACCGAGCCGGCTATTTTCTATGAAATTCTGTTCCGAATGTGCGCATCCAGTCGTTTTGTCCATTCCCGCCGATGACAATCGGCCGCGTTTCGTCTGTCCGAGCTGCGGCACCATTCATTATCAAAATCCGAAACTGGTGGTCGGCTCCATTCCAGTCTGGAAACATGATGGCGTGGTCCATGTCCTGCTGTGCAAACGTGCGATCGAACCGCGCTACGGCTACTGGACGCTGCCCGCAGGTTTCATGGAGAACGAAGAAACCACTGCCGATGCAGCGCGCCGCGAAACCATTGAAGAAGCCGGCGCCAATATCGAACTGCATGGTCTGTTCTCGCTGGTCAATGTGCCGCATGTGCATCAAGTGCATTTGTTCTATCGCGCCACCTTGTTGGATCTGAACTATGCCGCCGGCATTGAAAGTCTGGAAGTGGGCCTGTTTACGGAAGACGCCATTCCCTGGGAAGATATCGCCTTTCCAACGGTGGAATTCACCTTGCGCAGTTTCTTTGCCGATTTGCATAAAAATAACGGCTACGGTTTGCATACCGAAGATATCCGCAAACGCATGTCATTGCAGGCCTGAGGCAAGGCCTAGGATGCTTGAATCCCGATGATTATCTGGCTGGAACACGATACGCCGTTTCCCGATCCCGCCACTGCGTTGACCGAGGAAGACGGCGCTGCCGGCCTGCTTGCCGCCGGCGGCGATCTTTCACCGCAACGCTTGCTGAGCGCCTATTGCCAGGGCATATTTCCATGGTATTCCGAAGGTCAGCCGATACTCTGGTGGAGCACCGATCCGCGCATGGTGCTCCATTGCGCCAATCTGAAAATATCGCATAGCCTGCGTAAAAAACTGCGCCGCGTCGAGCATAGCCAGCGCGACCCGCAGGGCGACCGGCGTTGGGAAATCCGTTTCGATTGCGCATTCGACGAGGTCATACGCGCCTGCGCAGCGCCGCGGCGCGATGGCACCGGCACCTGGATCTCGGAAGACATCGTCAGCGGCTATAGCGCCCTGCATCGCGCCGGCTTTGCCCATTCGTCCGAAGTCTGGCTGGACGGCGCATTGATCGGCGGCGCTTACGGCGTCAGTATCGGCCACATGTTTTACGGTGAATCCATGTTTGCCCGCGTTCCCGACGCGTCGAAGATCGCATTAGTTTATCTGGTGCAATTTCTGAAACAGCAGGGCGTGCGGCTAATAGATTGTCAGCAGGAAACGCCTCACTTGGCGTCGCTCGGTGCAGCGCCAATCAGCCGCATCGATTTTCTGGCGCATTTGCGGCAAGCAATTCAAGCCGACCAGATCAAGCAATGGAAGCCGCTCGCGCTGTATTAGAACTCATTCTAAAATCCTGTAGTAGACTAATGAAACTGCATTGCCAAAGTCGGATCATCGGAGATCCTCGGATCACTAAGCCAATGACACATCTTAAAGACCTGCCCTTCTCTACCCTGCAGTTCTATGCAACTGCCCCTTATCCATGCAGTTATCTGGATCATCAACAAGCACGCTCGCAAGTTGCCACGCCCACCCATTTGATCAACGCCGATGTCTATTCGGAACTGGTCAAAAACGGTTTCCGGCGTAGCGGCGTATTCACCTATCGCCCCTATTGCGACGGTTGCCATGCGTGTACGCCGGTGCGCATCGACGTCGGCGCTTTCCAGCCTAATCGCAGCCAGCGCCGCGCCTGGACGCGCTATCAGAGCGGCCCGCAAGCGCTGACATCGCTGGTGACCAAGCTGGCCTACGCCGACGATCATTACGATCTGTACCTGCGTTACCAGACGGCACGACATGCCGGCGGCGGCATGGATCAGGATAGCCGCGATCAATACGCCCAGTTTCTGCTCCAGAGCAAAGTCAATACCCGTCTGGTGGAATTCCGCGACCCGGACAATATATTGCGCATGATCAGCATCATCGATGTGCTCGATGACGGCTTGTCCTCGGTCTACACCTTCTATGATCCGGATCAGCCGGGCGCGTCTTACGGCACCTACAACGTACTATGGCAAATCGAACAGGCCAAGCGCCTTGAGCTGCCTTATATCTATCTCGGCTACTGGATTGCACAAAGCCGGAAGATGGCTTACAAGACAAATTTCCAGCCTCTGGAAGCCTTGCGGGGCGGTAGTTGGCAAGCAATCTGAGCGGGCGCGCCAGAGTGCACTAAAATAGCGGGTTTTGCGGCTTATCTGTAGCCCCCACCCGAATTTTACCGACTGGTTTCCACCGTGCCCGATATCTACCCACTCGTCCGCCCGCTCCTATTCGCCCTCGACGCAGAACAAGCCCACCATCTGACGATGCCCGCGCTGCGCCATGCACAACGCCTGGGCCTAACCGGATTGATCCGGCGCCCCGCAGCCGATCCGCGCGATGTCATGGGTATCCGTTTTCCGAATCCGGTCGGTCTGGCTGCCGGTCTTGACAAGGATGGCGCCTACATCGACGCTCTGGCTGCATTGGGTTTCGGATTCATTGAAATCGGCACTGTCACCCCGCGCGCGCAAGCCGGCAATCCGCGACCGCGCATGTTCCGGCTACCGCAAGCCAACGCCATCATCAACCGGCTTGGATTTAATAACGGCGGCGTGGATGCCTTCGTCAGAAATGTCCAGTCTTCACGCTTTTATCAGGAGCGCACCGGCGTGCTAGGTCTGAACATCGGCAAAAATCTCGATACCCCGATCGAACGCGCGGCCGAAGATTATCTGCACTGTCTGCGCAAGGTCTATCCATACGCGTCGTATGTAACCGTCAATGTTTCATCGCCGAACACCAAAAACCTGCGCCAGTTGCAAGGCGCCAGCGAACTCGACGACTTGCTGACGCAATTGAAAACAGCCCAGCGCGCATTGGCCGATCAGCACCAGCGCTACGTACCGCTGGTGCTGAAAATCGCGCCGGACATCGATGACGAACAAATCAAAACCATCGCCGACGCATTAATGCGCCACGGTATCGACGGCGTAATCGCCACCAACACCACCATCACCCGCGACGCGGTAACCGGCATGACCCACGGCGAAGAAGCCGGCGGCTTATCGGGCGAGCCGGTATTTGCGTTATCGAACCGGGTCATCGCAGGGCTCAAAAGCGCGCTCGGCGATGCGCTGCCTATCATCGGCGTGGGCGGCATCATGTCCGGCGCCGACGCCAAAGTAAAAAGCGACGCCGGCGCGTCGCTGGTGCAGATTTATAGCGGATTGATTTATCGCGGGCCGGTGCTGGTGCAGGAAGCGGCGGCCGCGCTCAAAGGGGTGCCTATTTAAATCGACTTTGAAATGGCGCCAAACGGCATTTTTTCATATGTGTTAACGCAAACTTGATCTGACAGGCAGTGTCAGATCAATCTAGCCAGTTCACTATACGACTAACCGGAACCGGCCAAGTTCTGCTGGACAAGGATCTGCGATTTAAGGTCTGATTCAGACTGGTTGCGACCAGTCGATAGGACACCGCGACCGTCGGCAGCAGCCAACAACCGGCCGTTCGAACCCTAAAAGAAACGCGGCTCCACCCTCTTTGCTGACGTTGACGGGGCGCTGTTGGCGGTATGAAAGATTTAACAATTGAATGTCGGCTGTCCAAAATCCGAATGAACGCTGCAGACCGAGACTGTGTGAAAACCCAAGATTGGGCCGCTAAAATTTGACCGTTTTAATCGCTGTTCGATTTTCTCGACATCGGGAACGGGGCGGCTACCCTCTAAATTCTCCGGTATTTGCGTTTTCAGCCTCGGCCGATGATAGAAGCCATGCTTGACTTTAAATTTCGCCGGCCAATTTGACAAATTTTAGATAGCGCGCATTTTTGGTACTAAATAAATCATTGCAATTTATCTTATGTTTGGTCCTGCTGGATTGCTAATTTCCTTGACTTTGTGGCCTCAGAACATGCCGGACATTTCATTCTCTTTGCCGTGAATTTTCTTCAGACGAATTACGTTCAGGAGTGTCCCGTTTTAGATTAGAACGAAAGCTAGATCGGGACTTTCAATCTCTAGCGGATATCTTTTCTTTGAATATATCTACAAGAAAATCAAGAAACACTTGTACCCGCGCCACTCTGTGATGGCGATGCTGGTACAGCGCGGACACTGAGGGGCCCGGCGCCTGCCAGTCTGTCAATATTGCAATAAGGCGCCCATCGCGCAATTGCTCGGAAACGGAAAGAGACATGAACTGGGCGATTCCCGCCCCGGCCTCGCACATCGCAATCAGCGAATCTACGTGGTCCATTGCGATGCGGCCGGCTGGGCTATGTTGCAGCGCAGCCTCGTCTGGTTGATCCGGGCGGATGAATTGCCACGATCTTATCTGGCGCGTTTTGGGCAGCACGAAATTTAAACACCGGTGATCGACTAAATCTTCAGGCCTTGTTGGAACCCCAAATCGCTGAAGGTAGGCTGGCGATGCGCAGCATATGTACTTAGTTGGCATTAAATGGCGGGCCACAAGCCCGGAATCCGGCAATGAGCCAATCCGGACCATGACATCGATTCCTTCTTCCACCATATCAACTAGGCGATCGCTGACGGTCGCGCGTATGGTTATATCGGGGTAGCGATCGAGAAACGAAGGCAGTACCGGGGCCACGAAAAGCCGGGATACCAGTCCGGGCATATCGACTCGCAATAATCCCCTAGGCTCAAGGTGAGCCCCGCTTAGATCATCTTCCAGCGTACCAACATCCCCCAGTATCCGCTGCGCCATTTGATAGCAGTGACGCCCCTCGTCGGTCAGCGACATGCGACGGGTTGTTCGATTAAGCAGACGAACCCCAAATCGCGCCTCCAGAGCCGCGATTTGGTTAGTCACCGACGATGTCGAGACTCCGAGCCGATCCGCTCCGCTACGAAAGCTTCCGGTCTCCACGACTGTGCAGAACACCTTCAAAGCATCCAGCCTATCCACCCCGCACCTCCCCTGTTGTCAGTCCCTGATTATCCACGTTTCTGCAATTGTGAATCGATTCTCCCCCCGTTTTTCGCAACCGGGGCAATACCTAAACTACGTCCATTTCTTCAACGAAAGGAATCAAAATGAACCAAACCATGAAAGCAGTCCTTTTGAACGCCTTTGAATCGCCGCTGGCTGTCAGCGAAGTGGCGAAACCTGTCGCTGGTCGTGGCCAAGTCCTGGTCCGCATTCAGGCAAGCGGCGTCAATCCCCTGGACCCCAAAATTGCTGCCGGCAAGGCGGCTCATGCTCGTGCGGTTTTGCCTGCAATTCTCGGTATTGATATGGCAGGCATCGTCGAAGCCGTTGGTGATGACGTAACCGGCTTCGCCCCGGGCGACGAAGTCTACGGCATGACCGGTGGCGTGGGTGGCGTTCAGGGCTCGCTGGCCCAATACGCGGCCGTCGACGCTCAGCTGCTGGCTCACAAGCCGCGTAACTTTACCATGCGTGAAGCTGCCGCTTTGCCGCTGATCTTTATCACGGCCTGGGAAGGTCTGGTCGACCATGCCAAGATCACCGCCGGTAAGAAGGTTCTGGTGCACGGCGGCGCCGGCGGCGTTGGTCACATCGCCGTCCAGATCGCCACGGCATCTGGTGCCATCGTCTACGCGACCGGCCGAGCCAGCAGACGCGACACCATCGAGTCGTTCGGTGCCACCTTCATCGACTATCAGACCTCGACGGTCGAAGAGTATGTCAAGCAACACACCGACGGCGAAGGCTTTGACATCGTCTATGACACGGTTGGCGGCCCGACTCTTGATGCATCCTTCCAGGCAGCTCGTCGCTACCATGGCCACGTTGTCAGCTGCTTGGGCTTTGGTACTCACGCATTGGCGCCCCTGTCGTTCCGTGCCGCGACCTATTCGGGCGTGTTCACCCTGCTGCCGCTGCTGACCGGTATCGGTCGTGACAACCATGGCGCAATCATGCGCGAAGCCACCCGCATGGCTGATGCCGGTCGCATTCGTGTGCTGATGGATAGCAACGAGTTTGCGCTGGAAGACGCAGGCAAGGCCCATCAGCTGCTGATCGAAGGAGCATCGCGCGGCAAGGTCGTGGTGGACGTCAAGCGAACCCGTTAGCCCAAACGCCGATTTCGCTATTGGATGTCGTGTCTCGATGTGCCGGCGGCTCAATAGCGGAGCTATTAGCGCTTCTCTGACGTTGGCTTGGGAGCTTGACCGCCTTGGATTTCGTCGTATGTGGCTTGCAATCTGGACGGCGTGGCCAGTTCGGCCACCGCCGTTCTACCAGAATCCGCCTGGCGTGCGAATCCAAAAAGGTGTCGTTTCGGTCAGGCATCTGTTGCTGAGCAAGGTGGGCCAAACGAAGTCTTTGGGAGATCCGAGATATATATTCCCGAGTTCAGGTACTTTATAAAGAGCAAGTAGCATGAAAGGACTGGATCTACGACAACTAAGGTATTTCTCGATATTGGCCCGCGAACTGCATTTTCGCAAAGCGGCAGACTTAGCATTTGTTTCCCAGCCAGCACTTAGCCAGCAAATTAGCAAGCTTGAAGAAACTATGGGAGTCGTGTTACTGACACGAGACCGGAGAAACGTTCAGCTGACACCGGCAGGAATAGTCTTGCGGGACGAACTGGATAAGACCTTCGACCAATTGCAACGGGCGATCAGATTGACCCGCGAGGCGGCACACGCCCGAGAATTTCGCATCAGTATTGGCCTAGTCGAGTACACCAATTTGCCATTTGTCCCACCTGCTCTCATCCGGCTGCAGCAGACATATCCGGCTTTGAAGGTACAGCGCCATGAGATGAATTCCGCCCAGCAGGCAGAGTCGCTCCCTCGCGGTGCTATTGACGTTGGTTTCGGCGTGCCGGTGTCGCTTATGTCAACGGCTGGTATCGTGGCCACAAAGCCTGTTTTGACGATGCCCTGGACCTTATTAATGCGAACAGATCATCGGCTGGCGGCACTGCGAGACATTCGAGTGGAAGATCTGGCCGGAGAGCGCCTGATTATGTTTGAACGCAGCGTCAATCCCGCGCTGTACGACTGCGTCACTGAATCATGCCAGCGCGCCGGTTTTACCCCAAATTTTGTCTATGAGACCCAACAGTCTCAGGTCGGTATTTCGCTGGTAAACCAGGGAATGGGAGTAATGCTTGGAGCCGCTTACGTATTTTCGATTGCGCCAGCCGACTTGGTCATGCGACGCATGATTGACATGCAGCCATTGGCTTTGCATATGTACACACGAGAAGGCGAAAGTGATCCCCTGATCCTTGAATACATGGATATTGCACAAGAAGAAGCGCGTCGAACGCAGCTAGCACTCGACGCGCGGTTGTCGGCTTCTCTGGAATTTAGAGCGTAAGCGAGCTATGTGACAGTCCCAGCGGCTTATGACGCCGTTTGGGGTTTCGCTGCGATCTCGCCGGAGAAGCTGCAAACGAAAGCCAGCGCCGTTGCTGCAGCACCCAATGCACAGACGCCATACCACCCGAGATGGGACCAGACCATCGCCGTAACGCCGGAGAGCAAAGCGCCGCCAATGAAAAGCCCCAGAATGTAGATGGTGCTGACGCGACCGCGGATCTCGGCGCCGAGCTGGTAGATGATCGTCTGATTGGAGACGTGGGATGCTGTCACACCAAGATCGAGCATCAGAACGCCAACAACTAAGCCAATCAAACTGTGACCGAATGCGGCCAGGACAACCCATGACAGCGTAGCCAGCATGGTGCCCAGACGCACCGAATATAGCGGCCCACGGCGATCGGCCAACTTTCCGAACACCGGAGCTGCCAAGGCGCCCGCTACACCAACCACTCCAAACAGGCCTGCCGTGTCGCTTTCCATACGAAATTCTGGACCTTCCAACAAAAACACCAGGCTGATCCAAAACGCATTGAAAGCACCGAACATCAGACCTTGCCTGACTGCTGCATATCGCAGTTGTGACTCGGTCCGAAATACCGTCAGCAGCGACCGTAGCAGAGCGCCGTAAGACAAATCGCTTCGCGGCGTTGTCGACGGCAGGCGCCGAGACAGGATCCAGGTCATCACGAGCATCGCTATGGACGCCACCCAGTAGATGGTGTTCCATTTAAAGTAGTGTCCTACATAGCCACTGGCGGTGCGTGCCAACAGGATTCCTGCGAAGATGCCTCTGGCCAGCTGCCCTGTTACATGCCCCCGACGTTCCGGGCCCACGATCTTGGCAGCGTATGCCGGCAGCAGATACGGCGTGATAGTGCTCAGGCCCATCAATGCCATCGCTGGTATTAGCGACCTCATGCTCGGCGATAGTGCCACCAAAATCAGGGTAGCGATGTGAGCCAGGCTCATTGTCAGCACCAACTTGCGTTCGTCGACGATATCACCAAGGGGGAGAAATAATAGCGATCCGACTGCGATGCCAAACTGCGCATACATCGGAAGTGCGCCCGCTACGCTCTCCGAGACCCCGAAGGAGCGCCCAATGTCCGCCAGAAGCGGCTGGGCATAGTAGGCGCTCGCAATCGAGACCCCGCACATCAAGGCCATAAGACGGATCAGGCCGATCGGTGCGTCCTGTTGCGTCCTGTTAGTCATAATTGGTGCTCACAGTCAGCTTCTCGAAGCGCTGAAACTCGATCGTCAGCGCATCCAGTTTGGCGCGGGCAAAGCCCAGGGCATCCGTGCCGAGCAGCAGGTGCAGAGGCTCCTCGTCGCCCTCGACAACAGCGATGATCGCCAGTGCGGCCTTCGCCGGGTCACCTGGCTGCTTGCCCGAGCGGGCCAAACGGGCCTCGCGAATCGGGTTAAACAGCTCGTCGTAGTCGGGAACGGTCCGCTTGCCGCGGGTCATGGAGCGACCTGCCCAGTCAGTACAGAACATGCCGGGTTCGATGGCGGTGACGCGAATGCCGAAGCCAGAAACTTCTTTCGACAATGCTTCAGACAGGCCTTCCAAGGCAAACTTGCTTGCGTTGTAGATACCAACGCCCGGGAAGGAAATCAGGCCGCCGATCGAGGTCACGGTCAGGATGTGGCCGGCGCGACTGCTGCGCATGTACGGTAGCACCGCCTGGGTCAGTGCCAGCGTGCCGAAGAAGTTGACTTCGAATTGATGGCGAGCGTCTGCCATGGTGGTCTCTTCGATGGTGCCCTCGAGACCATAGCCGGCGTTGTTGATCAGGACGTCGATCGGGCCGACTTCTTCTTCAATGGTCATGATCGCCGGCGGGACCAGCTCGCGGTGCGTGATATCCAGCACAATGCCGGTCGCCAGCGGATGGGAGTCCGTGAAGGATTTTTGCTGTTCGGCGCTGCGCAGGGTCCCGACCACACGATCGCCCTTTGCAAGAACTGCTTCGGCCAATGCCTTACCCAGACCGCTGCTAACACCGCTGATGAGCCAAGTTTTCATGTAAATTCTCCGTTTTCAAATTCGCCGAATCCACCATGGTTCGGCCTTGAAAACAGTATGGCGACGCACGAATGAACGCGCCAATTCGAACTACCTTTCATACTAATAAGACAGGCTTATCACCGGCAAGGGCAGATAGCAGGATTCCTGCGTGCGATCCGTTCCCTGGACAAAGCGTTTCATCGAAGCCTCGGTCAGATATGCAATATCGATTTGACGCTTGGATCGAGAAATAGCTTTTACTGGCTCGATGCGTTTTTACACAGTCTCGACCAAATGCGGACCCCGACGTACGGCAGGCACAACGCCGTGCGCTTTGCGCAGACTTTGTATCGATTCATTCTCAAGGGGTCGCCGGTGGAGCTCGCAGTTATCGCAGATGAACTCGCCTACTCGGCCAAGGCGCTTGTCCAGCACGCCACAGACAGGGGCAGAGCGAAGAACTATCGGTTTGAGCGCGATGAGGAGAAACAGAAGGGCCCTCCTAAGGTGGAGGGATACGCCAACGACCTGCTTCTGCTCATCGCTGACAAGAGACTGTGCCGTGCAATCGTCGAGTCGTCGCCGGGCACTGCACTGGCCGTGTTCCAAGCAATGGCCGATATGAAGAAACACGGCATCCAAATAGATACCTTCGCCAAGAACATCGTCAATGAGGCACTGGCGAACAAGGACTCCTTCTTGTATCACGAGGCCGAGGGCTACGAATCGGGCCTGATCGGCTATCACAAGCCGCTCAGCCAGGCGATGTTCGCCAACCATGAGATGGTCGAGACGATCGGGACTCTCCTTGACCCTGACATATACGGCAAGAGGGAATGGGATGCCGCGCAATGGAAGGCCTACTGCAGGATTGTATTGATGACCTTCCGCAGCTACGTCAAAGAAGGGTATGGGGGCCATTCATTGGTGCTGTATCGCGCCAAGGGCTACATCGAAAACGCTGCCTCCGACCTCTACACTTTGAACGAACTCACCAGCGCTTGGGACACCGACTCATGCCGCCGCCTTCGTGTCGTCGTCGAGTTTATCAAAGACGCGGTCAAGATTCTCGATGGGAAGGGGGTTCCCGACCATGTCCGCATCCGTGTGAGAGAGAAGCACGGCCATCCGCGCGAGACCTTCTACGATCACATAGCCAGCATGATCTTCGAGGTGATCTTCCGCGCTTCCGCAGTCAGAGCGCCACGGTGGGAATGCTGGACGATTCAGCACAACTCGGTCTGGGGTGAGCTGTTCAACTTCAATCACTTTGATGGTCCCGCCGGCAAGGTGGTGAAGTTCAAGGTGCGCCGCCTTCTATACGACGAAATTGCTGACATGACGCGCTTTCCCAACTTCAAGGGGGCGAAGATTCTCGGCTTCTGCCTGAATGTGATGGGACTCATTGTCAGGCAGGGCGACTACGACAAGGACAGCCGGGCGCTTCAAAAGGCCGTGCTGACCTGGACGAAGAAGAACTTCGTTTGGCTGCATGGGTACAACCCGCGCGTTGCGGAGGAGTGCCTGGTGGACGGCATGACCTACGACGCGGAGAACCTACGATTAGTTCGCACCTCTCCTGCTGATGGGCTCAGGCGCGAACCAGCCTACGTCTACCTCGAACTGGACCCTGCGTCGCCCGTGCCGGACCGCGAAGACTAAACGTCAGCAAAGGGTCGGCAGCGTTCATTCGGATTTTGGACAGCTGACATTCAATTGTTAAATCTTTCGTACCGCTAACAGCGCCCCATCAACGTCAGCAAAGAGGGTGAAGCCGACAGACGTCATGAAAATCGGCAACGACCGGTTGCCGCCAGTAAGCGGGCGGTCACGCAACGGGGTAGAACGGCCGCAACCGCTGCATTACAGACGTTTAAGGAATCAGCATTGACCGGCGAGTATGGCTCGTTCCAGGGCTGGACGTCGTACAGCGAATGTCAGGTCAAATCTGAACTAATACATTTCATGCGATCGAACAACGTAAATTAACACCATCTTTTTGTAAATTTTCGTAGGCCGGATTCTCTGTATTGAGATGCCAATGCGTGCCGACAAAGCTGGATCGATCAGTTTGAATTTCACATCTGTTACAAACGAAGATATTCGGCTACGTTACGAAATATTGCGCCTGGCCGACGCGCCTACTATTCTTCGCAATCAACTGGGCTGCCGATATCGCTAGGCGCCGCATGCAATGAATCATCTTTCACTCAAAGGCATCATGAAATCTCATCGGACTTTCGCCCGGTCGGCACTCGCGGCACTGATTTTCTCCAGCATGGCATTCATTTTTCCCCAGGCATCTTTCGCCACCGCGGTGATGGATTTTCGCGCCGAGGACGTGATACCGATGGCGGAAGAACTCAAGCCAACGCTGAAGCTCGATGCCAATCAGGAAATCCTGTGGCGCAACGTCGAAGCAAAAACGCGCGCCATTGTGCGCGAGCAGCAGAGGCGCACCCAGCAACTTCAGGCCAGTGCCAATCAGCAGATGGCAAATCCGCAAGTTGAACTACGCGACCTGAGCCCTGCAATCGAATCGGATTCCGCCCTGAGCAGCAGCGAGAACAAACAATTGCGCGAGCTATGGCTGACCATAAACGATGCGCTGGACGACGATCAACGTCAGAAAGTACGCTTATACATTGCCGATCGTTTGCAGCGCGCCAGCTTTCCTGTGTCCAACAGCAATACGACAAAGCCAAAAAGTAGCGACGGGTCCTCCGGACGTCAGGGACGCGGCGGGATGGGCGGAGGTGGAATGGGTGGTGGAATGGGTGGTGGAATGGGCGGAGGGATGGGTGGATCCGGGGGCGGCATGAACAGCAGCACGCCGCCCACATTCTGAGTCTGTGCAATGCCAGGCGGACCAGGGCGTTCCCTACTGCAACGGTTCGTTGACCGCAGCCACAATATCAGCCCGCGTCAGTTCCGGCGCAAACCGTAAAATGAAATCATAGGTATACGCGCGCAGATAAGCGCCGCGCCGTACCGCCAGCCGGGTAATGTTCGGTGCAAACAAATGCGATGCCTCGATCGCATGCAAGCCATGATGACGCCCCTGCTCCAGCGCCATCGACGCCACGATGCCGACGCCCAGACCAAGCGCGACATATTGCTGAATCACATCGGAATCCATCGCCGTTAGCACAATATCGGTATCCAGCCCGGCGCTACGGAATGCGGTGTCGATATGGCTGCGGCCGGTGAAGCCGATGTCATAGGTAATCAACGCGTGCGCGGCCAGATCGGCCAATGTCAGCGGGCCGGACAATGCCAGCAGCGCATGGCCGTCCGGCACCACCACCACGTGGCTCCAGGTATAGCAAGGGAAAGACACCAGTTCCTTGAATTGGCTCAGGCCTTCGGTCGCGATGCCGACATCGGCCTTGCCCGACATCACCCATTCGGCGATATGCTCCGGCGAACTTTGCTGTAACGCGATGCGCACCTGCGGAAACGCCGTGCGGAAAGTCTGCACGACTTGCGGCAATACATAACGCGCCTGGGTATGCGTAGTGGCAATGGCCAAGGTGCCGCTTTGCTCGCCGGCATATTCATTACTGGCCTGACGCAGGTTTTCCGCCTCCAGCAGCAAACGCTCGACGATATGCAAAATACCCTTGCCCGGCTCGGTCAATCCGGTCAGCCGCTTACCATTGCGTTCGAAAATCTCGACGCCGAGTTCATCTTCCAGCTCACGAATCTGACGGCTCACGCCCGGCTGCGACGTGAACAGTACGTTGGCCACTTCGGTCAGATTGAAACCGCAACGGGCCGCTTCGCGGATCGAACGCAATTGTTGGAAATTCATCGGATATCCTGTCTGGCAGCAGACTCCGGCTCAACAAAAACATGCAAGCGCTTCGGCCGCACCAGCAGCATTTCGCCCTCTTTCAAAGCCAGCTGTGCAAAGCGTTCGTTCGAGATCAGCGCTTCGATCAGCTCGTGATTATCTTCACGCTCCAATTCGAGTTGCGCCAACGGCCCGATCGCATGCGCGCGGCGCAAGCGCGCCGGGATACCCTCAGCACCGGCTTCGGCCCCGACTGTATATCGATCGATCTCAAGATCGTGCGGTCGCACGTAGGCAATGCCTTTGGCATCCTGCGCTTCGGCGTGATCCGGCGCATCGAAACTGGCGCCGCCGGACTCCAGCACGCCTTCATGCACACGCCCATGGAACAGATTGACGTTCCCTAAAAAGCCGTAGACGAACGGCGAAGCCGGATGATTGTAAACATCGGCCGGTGCGCCGATCTGCTCGACATTGCCCTTGTTCATCAGCACGATCTGATCGGCCACTTCGAGCGCTTCTTCCTGATCGTGCGTCACGAAAATACTGGTCACATGCAGATCGTCATGCAAACGGCGCAACCAGCGGCGCAATTCCTTGCGCACCTTGGCGTCCAGCGCGCCGAACGGTTCATCCAGCAGCAACACCCGCGGCTCCACGGCCAGCGCCCGCGCCAGCGCAATACGTTGACGCTGACCGCCGGACAATTGCGGCGGATAGCGATCGGCCAGCCAATCCAGTTGCACCAGCTCCAGCAATTTTTTAACCTTCTCGCGGATCACCGCTTCCGATGGCCGTTCGCTACGCCGCTTGACGCGTAGACCGAAAGCGATGTTTTCAAACACAGTCATATGTTTGAACAACGCATAATGCTGAAACACGAAACCGACCTGCCGCTCGCGCACGTGGCGCGCCGAAGCATCTTCACCGTCCAGCAATACATTGCCGGAATCGGGTGATTCCAGACCGGCGATGATGCGCAGCAATGTCGTCTTGCCGCATCCCGACGGGCCCAGCAACGCAGTCAACTCGCCCGCCGGAAAATTCAGCGAGATATTATTCAGCGCAACAAATTGGCCAAAGCGCTTATTGATGTTTTGGACTTCGATACTCATGCCTGCTCCGGATAAAAGTGCGCATCTTCGGTATGCCGCAGACGCCATTCGATAAAAGATTTCAACGCCAGCGTGACTAATGCCAACAGCGCCAGCAAAGAGGCGACGGCGAACGCCGCCACAAAGTTATATTCGTTGTACAGGATTTCGACTTGCAGCGGAATCGTATTGGTTTCGCCGCGGATATGTCCCGAGACCACGGAGACGGCGCCAAATTCGCCCATGGCACGCGCATTGCACAGAATGACGCCGTACAGCAGCCCCCATTTGATGTTGGGCAAAGTCACGTGCCAAAACGTGCGCCAGCCGGACGCGCCCAGCACCAACGCCGCCTCTTCCTCTTCGCTGCCTTGCGCCTGCATGAGCGGAATCAGCTCACGGGCGACAAACGGAAAGGTCACAAACATGGTCGCCAGCACGATGCCCGGGACGGCGAATAATATCTTGATATCGTGTGCGCGCAACCACGGGCCGAACCAGCCTTGCGCACCGAAGATCAGCACATAGATCAAGCCGGAAATAATCGGCGAAACCGAAAACGGCAGATCGATCAGCGTCAGCAAAATATTTTTGCCGCGGAATTCGAATTTGGCGATCGTCCACGCTGCCGCCACGCCGAACACCAGATTGGCCGGCACCGCGATGATCGCGGTAATCAAGGTCAATTGAATTGCCGACACTGCATCCGGTTCGCTGATTGCCGTCAGATAAACATCCCAGCCCTTTTTAAGCGCTGCGAAAAAGACCTCGATCAGCGGCACAAATAAAAACAGCGTCAAAAACGTCAGCGCCACGCCGATCAATAATGCGCGTATCCAGAACGGTTCCAGCGTCGCGGCGGGCGTGGCTGACGTTGACGTATAAACCGATACCGAGGTCGAGGCCGGCGCCCCTATTTCTTGCTGCGTCATCGCGCTTGCTGAAATATTGGCACTCGTCATCTCAATCCTTTCCTGCCTGACCGCGTTTGCGCGACCAGGCTTGCAATGCATTAATCGTCAGCAGCAGAATAAAAGAGACCAACAGCATCACCACGGCAATGGCAGTCGCGCCCGCATAATCGTATTGCTCCAGTTTGGTGACGATGAACAACGGTGTGATTTCGGACACCATCGGCATGTTGCCGGCGATGAAAATGACCGAACCGTATTCGCCGGTCGCGCGTGCGAACGACAGCGCGAAGCCGGTCAGCAAAGACGGTGCCACTGCCGGAAAAATAACCCGCGCAAATGTCTGAAAATGACTGGCGCCCAGACTGGCAGCGGCCTCTTCCAACTCACGCTCCACATCTTCCAGCACCGGCTGCACGGTACGCACGACAAACGGCAAGCCGATGAACGTCAGCGCGACCAGCACACCCAACGGCGTGAATGCCACCTTGATCCCGATGAGCGCCAGATATTGTCCGATCCAGCCGTTGCTTGAATACAGCGCGGTCAATGCGATCCCGGCCACTGCGGTGGGCAGCGCAAACGGCAGATCGACCAAGGCATCGATGATTTTTTTCCCGGGGAAACGATAGCGCACCAGAACCCAGGCCACGATGCCGCCGAAGATGACATTAATCAGCGCCGCCAGCAACGACGCGCCGAAAGTCAGCCGATAAGAAGCCACGACGCGATCCGACGTCACCGCATCCCAAAAGGCCGGCCAGGTCATCGTGAACGTTTTCAGGAACACCGCCGACAAGGGGATCAAAACAATCAATCCGAGATAAAACAACGTGAATCCCAGCGACAGATGGAAACCCGGCATAACGCGCAAGGCACTTCTTTTTTTAATGGCTACGCTCATACTTCCCTTGTTTTTTATCTGCGTCCTTATACAAAATACAAGTAACGAGGCCAGATAATCGCATCGGGGAGTTATAAAGCGAAGTAATTTTTTCGCATTCTCATACTACTAATTCGTATATAGGAATTGGGTGTGCATATGCCCCCGGCGCGAGTCCTCTACGCGTTGCCAATCTCGCCGATTATCCATTCGCGAAAAGCGCCCACCAAGGGCCCATAGTCTCCGTCAGGTAAGACCAGGTGATAGGCATAGTCCTCTGGCCAGCCAAAATCCCAAAGCTTGACCAGTCTATTGTCGCCGAGGGCGGGCGCTGCCATTGCTGCGGGTACGAGGCCAGCGCCTTGTCCCGCAATAATCGCCGTTAGCATCATGCCGCAATCATCGAACGCAGTTCCGCTGGGCAGGCTCATACTTTGTACATATTGCGACTGAAACCAAAGATGCCAGTTCATTCGCTCGACCTCGTGCAGAAGCGGCCAGCGTGTCAGATCCGAAGCTGTTTTTGGCATGCCAAAGCGTGCGATCAAGCTCGGACTGGCGACCGGAATTAGATCCACCGCACATAGTCGCTCGCAGTAGAACTTCCCGTGCTGCCCTGTGCCATGGCGGATCGCTACGTCCATTACGCCGCGGGTAAAGTCTACGGGTTCCTTGCCGGTCATCAGCCGCAGGTCGATGTCCCGGTGTTTGTCGTGAAAATCTTGGAGCCGAGGAATTAGCCAGTAAGAGGCGAACGACGGCGTCACGCTTATTGTGAGCGATCCAGTTTCCGTAATTTTAGCGATGCGGCGAGTCGCATCGCCAATCTGTTTGAACGCATTTCGAACCGCAGGTAAATATTCGACACCCGCTTGGGTCAAATGAATACCCCGATTAGCACGCGTAAACAGCGCGACGCCAAGATAGGTCTCAAGACCTTTCACCAGTTGGCTGACAGCTGCAGGCGTCACGCACAGCTCGTCTGCTGCCAGCTTGAGCGACAGATTACGCGCTGCGGCCTCAAATGCTCGGAGCCCATTCAAGGGCGGAATTCTCTTTTCCATAGATAAGTTTTTCTGATCATAAAACTTCAGAAATGATAACCCATCATAGTTTCTGCCAAGCGTATTATTCAAATTGAAATTGCGAAATTCCGGTCATGGCTCGGCAGTGAAGCAAGCTTGTTGCCGCGCTGCAGTTTGATTAGATTTTCTAATGATAATAGCGTGCTGGCCGAAATCTGCGCCTCATCTAATATTAGAGGAACACAATGCCCATTCAGACTATATCTTTGTACAAAGGCCGTACCCCAGCGGAAAAACGGCTTATCGCTGACTGCATACAAGATGCGCTTTCTTTCGCGGGTTACCCCAGCAATGACCGCTTTCAGAAAATTCAAGAGTACGCAGATGAGGACTTCATTATTGATCCCACTTTCCCAAATTACGCCGCGGCGCCGCGGACTCGCGACTTCGTGTTGGTTCAAATCTGGATTAGCACAGGTCGTCCAGATTCAATGAAGCAGGACATGATTGAGCAAATCCAGCGCAACCTCGACACGCGCGTTGGCTTGAAAGCGGCCGACGTAATGGTCGTTCTCCAGGAAACGGCGCGGGAACATTCATCGCTCTATCGAGGAGTGCCACCGGATCAGTTGCCGCTTATTACGCCGAGGGCTGGTAAGGCGTAAGGTAGGCTTCATTTTCCCCGATCGATATGACGACGGGTTAAGGCACTTACTGCGGGCGCTTACTGCGCTCCAATTGCCGCGGGAGCGGTCAATGTGTCCAAAGGCGTATCCCAAAAATAGCCTTGCGCGTAAATCGCATGCCCGGTCTGTTCGGCCAGCCAGCGCAACTTATCGGCTACTGCGGGGTTTTCGACGCATTTGAATGCGACTTTGATGCCGCGGCGCGCGGCCAGCAGCAGCAAACGGGCAACACTATCCTCATCGCTCAAGTGGCGACCGTTAATCTTGATCACATCGGCCTGCACCGTTTCCACTAATGCAAGCGCAGCAACGGCATCGACCGCCCCGACTGCCAGCCGAAAGCCGTTACGCCGGTAATTATTCAATACGTAATCCAGCAACCAGCCTTGGCCGCCGCTGACGATCGGTATTTGCAGCACGATTTTTTCATGCGGTAATTCCAGCAAATCCAGAATACGGCGAAACGCCATGCCGTGATTGCTGCCGACCGCGGCCAGCAAACGACCGCTCACGCTTAAATGCAGATCGGCCCCGGCGCCACTGCCGGGCGCAGCAGCGGATGAATTGTCGGCAGATTTGTTGATCGATATGCCGGCCTCGGCCTGACGATAAAAATTAATCGCATGCAGCATTCGGCACAAGCGATCCAGCTCAATCGATTCATCATCGCTGGCGGAGGACTCCAGCAATTTCCAGATCGACAAACCGTCATCGTGTTTCGAATAACTGCGTGCAAAACCTTCATAGCCAACAATCTCGCCGCTGTGCGCCAACCGGATCGGCTGGAATGCCGACGTCAGCGTGGCATGAAAATAGGACCCCAGCGCCCGTCCCGCGCCATCCAGCCGAAGCTTGGTCGTGGCTTCGGTGCCATCCCTTGCATGCAAACGCGCCAGATACTGTTCAAGAGCAGGAAAACTGCCGCTAATCACGGCGTCGGAATCTAAAGGCATCAGAACCGCCTGCTTCAGATTTTAGCGATCGACACTTCGGTCGCTTTCACCAAAGCCACCACTTCACTACCGATCACCAGGCCCAAGTCCTTGACCGAACGGGTAGTAATGACCGAAGTGACGATACCGGCCGGCGTTTCGACATCCACTTCCGAGACTACCGAGCCCTCGATAATCGCTTTGATTTTTCCCTTGAACTGATTGCGGACATTAATCGCTTGAATACTCATACACGCCCCTTGGTATTACGGTTGAAATACTGAATTAAAAACGTTCGCCCGGCTCGCAAGCGCGTTGCGCTAAGTTAAGCGCAACGCATCATCGCAACAATTGAACTGACTTATTTCTTGCCGGGGTTATAGATCTGATCGAAGCTACCGCCGTCGTCGAAGTGCGTCGCTTGCGCTTTGGTCCAGCCGCCGAAAGTATCGTCGATGCTGAACAGTTTGATCGTCGGGAAATTCTTGGCGTATTTAGCCGCTACTTTAGGATCGGTAGGACGGTAGAAATTGCGCGCTGCAATTTCCTGGCCTTCTGGCGTATACAGATAGTCCAGATACGCTTGCGCCACTTTGCGGGTGCCGCGCTTATCAGCTACTTTATCGACCACAGCGACGGGCGGCTCTGCCAGGATGCTGATCGGCGGATAAACGATATCGAATTTATCGGCCCCGAATTCCTTTTGAGATAAATACGCTTCATTTTCCCAGGCCAGCAATACGTCGCCGATACCGCGTTCAGCGAAAGTCACCGTTGCGCCGCGTGCGCCGGAATCGAGCACTGGCACATGTTTGTATACTTCCTGCACGAACTGTTTTGCCTTGGCTTGATCGCCATTGGTCTGTTTCAGCTCATAGCCCCATGCCGCCAGATAACCCCAGCGTGCGCCGCCCGACGTTTTCGGATTCGCGGTAATGACCGAAACGCCCGGCTTCACCAGATCGTCCCAATTCTTGATGCCCTTGGGATTGCCCTTGCGGACCAGGAAGACGTAAGTTGACGTGTATGGCGTGCTGTTGTGCGGCAAGCGTCTTTGCCAATCGGCCGGCAGTAATTTGGCTTTGCCGGCAATGGCATCGATGTCATAGGCCAGTGCCAGCGTGACGACATCGGCATCCAGGCCATCGATCACGGAACGGGCTTGCGTACCGGAACCACCATGCGAATTCTTGATGCTTACGTTGTCGCCGGTCTTCTCTTTCCAATACTTGGCGAAGGCCTTGTTATAGTCTTGATAGAGTTCGCGGGTGGGGTCGTAGGAGACGTTCAGCAGCGAGATATCGGCGGCGTGGACGGTAGGTGCGATCATCGCGATGGCGACAACCGCTTGAATGATTTTCTTCAGCAACATCTGTATTCCCTCTCGGTTTTCTTTATTCTGGAAGAGGTAGATTAATCAGATGAGCTTGAAAGTAGAACGAATAGTTTCGAGGGTTTATATGCGGAAAACGGATATGGGGCGGCGCTACCCGCCGCTCCCATAAGGTCGAGTAATGACCTCAAGGAGATGACCGTCGGGGTCTTCGAAATACACGCCGCGGCCACCATCGTTCCGGTTGATTTCTCCAGTGCGGTGCTGACCAGGATCAGCCCAATATTGCAGCCCTCGATCGCGAATGCGGGCAAAGGTTTGATCGAAGTCGTCTTCGCCTATCAAGAAAGCATAATGCTGGGAGGAAATCTTGCCATCGTTCTCGTAGAAGTCGAGTGAAACACTGTTGCTGAGTTGGACCACCAGCATGGGTCCGAATCGGGTGGCCGATTGCAGGCCCAGAACTTCCGTGAAGAATGTTGCCGATTTCTGCTTATCGCGGCACCAGACGATAGTATGGTTTAGCTGCACGCTCACGTTGCGCCTCCTTTTGACACGGCACTCATATAGACAGCCCGCCTTACTGAAAAATCCCGGACGTCATGAAGGCAGCACTTCACGGGTAACGCCATGAAGCAATTTAATGGGCAATTGCGCCAAAATGCCCACTATTGAAATCGCTGATCGCCTGAACGATCTCGTCCTGGGTGTTCATGACGAATGGGCCGTGACCCACAATCGGCTCATCAATGGGCTCGCCACTCAGCAGGAGCAGAATGGCGTCGCTGTTGGCTTCGAGCGTGAACCCGCTGCCGCCGCGATCCAACAGCACCATTTGCGCCTCGCGGGCGATGGCCTGACCATTGACCTGCACTGTACCGTGTAGCACCACGACGGCCGTGTTCCAGCCATCGACTGCGGGCAGTTCGACAATGGCCCCGGCATTCACCCGCACGTCCCAGACATTCATGGAAGAGAAGGTGCGCGCCGGTCCTGCGTGCCCGGCGTAATCGCCTGCGATGACGCGCACCGCCCCTGCGCCTTCAGGCAGGGGCACCGAAGGGATGGTTTCGTTCAGGATGGCCTGGTATCCCGGCGTGGACATTTTTTCCTTGGCGGGCAGGTTGACCCAGAGCTGCACCATGTCGAGCGTACCGCCCGAACGGGTGAAGGATTCCGAATGGAACTCTTCGTGCAGGATGCCGGAGGCGGCCGTCATCCATTGCACGTCACCAGGGCCAATCACGCCGCCTTGGCCGGTCGAGTCGCGGTGTGCGACTTCCCCCTTGTAGACGATGGTGACGGTCTCAAAACCACGATGCGGATGTTGTCCGACACCTCGGCGATCATTCGTCGGTGCGAACTCGGCAGGCCCGGCTCGATCCAGTAGCAAGAAGGGACTGAGCGTCTTGCCGTGGCTATGATATGAGAACAGCGAGCTTACCGGAAACCCGTCGCCAACCCAGTGTTGACGGGGGGCGCTATAGACCCCGATAACTTTTTTCATGACTCTCTCCAAAGCTGCCGCAAGAATTTGCGGCGTTGGATAGACTATACATATAGAACGATTGTATCGGTAGGCGTGTTATTTGTGATGGGACGTCCCCTCCGCCAGCTTGAATACGCTTGCCACCTGCGATAAATTTTCCGCCTGCTGTTGCATGCTGCGCGCGGCGGACCCTGCCGCTTCCACCAGCGAAGAATTCTGCTGCGTCATGTCGTCCATCTGCACAATCGCCTGATTGATTTTCTCGATGCCTAAAGTCTGTTCCTGGCTGGCGGCGGTGATTTCGCCGATGATATCGGTAACGCGATTGACACTCGCCACCACCTCATTCATGGTAGCGCCGGCCTGATCGACCAGTCTGGCGCCGTTATCGACTTTGACGACCGAATCGTCAATCAGCGTCTTGATTTCCCTGGCTGCCGCCGCCGAACGCTGCGCCAAACCGCGCACTTCGGAGGCCACCACCGCAAAACCGCGCCCCTGCTCACCTGCGCGGGCCGCTTCGACTGCCGCGTTCAGCGCGAGGATATTGGTCTGGAAGGCGATGCCGTCAATGACACCGATGATGTCGACAATTTTCTTCGACGAGTCGTTGATCGATCCCATCGTGTCTACCACCTGCGACACCACCGCGCCGCCTTTGACGGCAATTTCGGAAGCCGATTGCGCCAGCGCATTGGCCTGACGGGCATTCTCGGCATTTTGTTTGACTATGCCGGTCAGTTCTTCCATCGAGGAAGCGGTTTCTTCAAGTGCGCTTGCCTGTTCTTCCGTCCGGGATGACAGATCGAGATTGCCAGATGCAATCTGGCCGGATGCTGTGGCGATGGTATCGGTGCTGACCCGCACCTCACTCACAATATTGACAAGGCTATCGCGCATCGCTTTCATCGCAACCAGCAAGCTGGTTCGGTCATTGTGTTTGATTGCAATCGGAACGGCCAGATCGCCGGCCGCAATTCTGCCGACAATGCTTGCCGCATAATCCGGCTCGCCGCCCAGTTGCCGGCCCAGATTGCGAGCAATGCCGGATAAAAATACAGCGACCAATCCAATCGCGCCGATCAATATCGCCAGCATGATCCACATCGATTTTTCGATTTCCTTTTTGGCATCCGCTTCATCGCCTTCATTGCGCCTGGTAGCCAACTCAACCAGTTTATTAATTGCTACCCGATGCACCGCGTAGTGTTGTTTCATCGTTTCAAGCGCCGCGGCGGCGGCAACGTTATCGTCCTTCTCCAGTGCCGGAACGAATTGACTGAAGGCGATTTTATAAAATTCGACGGCAGGTTTGTCGGCGCTATTGAGCAACTGATCCCTTAACGCGTCATCCAGGTTTTCCCCCGCCCAGAACGCATGGCGCGTGTCGTAATCGTTCTTCAATGATTTGAGATTCTCAATCAATCCCTTGCGTTCGGCGGGCGGCGCGGCCATCGCCTGGAGAGAAACGAGATAGGATTCAATAATGTATTCGGGAGGAGGAAGAATATCGGCAATCAGATCCTTGCCCTGAACAATGCGCTGATAGATGGGACCGTTGACCTTGAGGTCGTTGAGCACCTTGAACGACCATGCTCCGTAAGCAGCGAAACTAACGACAAGAATAACAAGCAATGCAACAAAGCGATGCGACAATTTCATATTTGAAAATTGCATTTTCTTCCCTTTGATGCCGGTTTCGTTTTGTAAAAATTTTATTAAGAAACATCTGGCCGATCCGGCACGGCAGCGGAATTCTACCAGTCCTACAAAAAAGCGTAGCGTAGCGGCGTCGCATCGAGATATCACCATAAAACAGTTGTTTAATTGTTTGAATGAAGGTCTATGCATAATATTATCGACTATCCGCGCAGCAACTAATCCAAGCCTCCATTCTTATATGCAGTGCAGCATTTCATGAATTTTTCACATTGTGGTATAACCGAGACTTCACCATCCCGTTCAAGCGCCATGAAAACAGATTCGTCCAAAACCGACAGCACGACTTCCATTCAGGTCATCGAACGCATGATGTCCTTACTGGATGCGCTGGCAAGCTATCCCGATCCGGTCAGTCTGAAAGAATTATCGGCCGTCACCAAACTGCATCCATCGACGGCACACCGCATTCTCAACGATCTGGTTCTCAAACGCCTGGTTGAACGCTCCGAACCGGGCGCTTACCGCTTGGGCATGCGTTTGCTGGAATTGGGCAATATTGTGAAAAGCCGCTTGAGCGTGCGCGAAGCAGCCATCGATTTCATGCGCGCGCTGCACCGTAAAACCCATCAGACGGTGAATCTGTCGGTACGTCAAAGCGACGAGATCGTGTATATCGATCGCGCCTTCTCCGAGCGTTCCGGCATGCAGGTGGTGCGCGCCATCGGCGGTCGTGCGCCGCTGCACCTGACGTCCACCGGGAAGTTATTTTTATCGATCGACGAGCCCAAGGCGGTACGCGCCTATGCCACCCGTACTGGGCTGGCAGGACATAACAAAAATTCGATTACGGATTTGACCAGGCTGGAACGCGAATTGAGTTCCGTCCGTGCATCAGGCTATGCGCGGGATAATGAAGAGTTGGAATTGGGCGTGCGCTGCATGGCCGCAGGCATTCGCGATGATTCGGGTAAATTGATCGCCGGGCTGTCGATTTCGGCGCCGGCCGATCGCTTGCAGGAAGAATGGACAGAAGATCTGATGCAGACTGCCAATCAAATTTCGTTGGCGCTGGGTTACCTGCCGTCGGCAGCGCCTTGAGCGGC
>JAQGNR010000047.1 GCA_028291765.1 Herbaspirillum sp. | reverse complement strand
GACATCAATGAAAAGCTGGAGATCGTGCCGCAACTGGCGACTTCGTATCAATGGTCGCCGGACAACAAGGTGTTGACCTTGAAATTGCGTCAGGGCGTCACCTTCCAGGATGGTGAAAAATTCGATGCCGCTGCAGTCAAGTTCAATCTGGAGCGCGATAAAAACCTGCCGGGATCGAGCCGGAAAGGTGAATTGGCGCCGCTTGAGAGCGTCCAGGTGGTCGATGACCATACCGTCAAATTGATACTCGAGAGCCCCTTTGCACCATTGCTCAGCATTCTGGCCGACCGCGCCGGCATGATGGTTTCGCCTAAGGCGGTGAAGGCCAATCCGACCGGCTTCGGATCCAACCCGGTGTGCTCGGGACCATTCAAATTCAAGGAACGCGTGGCGCAGGATCACATCGTGCTGGAGCGCTACGACGGTTACTGGGACAAGAGCGCGATCCACTTCGATAAAGTGATTTATCAACCGATCGTCGACGCCACAGTGCGGCTGGCGAACTTGCGCTCGGGGCAGCTCGACATTATCGAACGGGTCGCAACTTCCGATATCGCGGGATTGAAAACGGAAAACAAATTCAATGTGGCGCGCTTCCCTGAACTCGGTTACGTCGGCATCACGATCAATACCGGTAAAGGCGAAATGTCGAAGAACAATCCGCTCGGACGCGATCCGCGCGTGCGCGAAGCGTTCGAACTGTCGCTCGATCGCACCGGCATTGTGCAAGTAGCCGCCGATGGCCAAGGTACGGTCGGCAACCAGTGGGTGTCGCCAACGAACCCGTTTTACGCCAAGAATCATCCGCTTCCGAAACGCGACATCGTGCGCGCCAAAGCGCTCTTGAAAGAAGCTGGCGTCACCAATCCAAGCTTTACGCTGATGACGCCGACCACCTCCGACGCCCAGAAAGTGGCCCAGGTAGTGCAGGCGATGTCGAAGGAAGCCGGCTTCGATATTAAAATTCAAACGACCGAGTTTGCGACCACCTATCAATTGGCCGATTCGGGCCAGTACCAGGCCTACGTGAAGAACTGGAGCGGCCGCCCGGATCCGGACGGTAATCTGTATACCTTCTACGGTTGCAAGCAGTCGATGAATTATCCCGGATTCTGCGATCCCAAAGTCGATGACCTCCTCAACCAGGCGCGCTCTACGGTGGATGTTGCGCAACGCCACAAACTGTACGATCAGGTGGCCGACGTTCTTGTCCCGGCGCGGCCGATCATCTATCTGTACCATCGCGATTGGCTGTGGGCCTATAACAAAAAGTTGACCGGCGTACGCACCATCGCGGACGGCTTGATCCGGGTGCAAGGTTTGAAGATGTAAAGTTTATCCATGCCGGCATAGTGATGACTGTGCCGGCGACTGGGGCTGTATTGGCGCCAAATCAATTCTGAAAATTATCCATGTTCGCTTACATCATAAAAAGACTCGCTGCAGTAATACCGACGATTTTTCTCGTCACTATCATCATCTTTTGTTTACAGCAATTGCTTCCCGGCGATCCCGCTGTCGTATTGGCCGGCGAAGATCAGGATCCGGCTGTGGTGGCCTATCTGCATAAGAAAATGCATCTCGATGAACCGATTGCAGTGCGTTACGGCTATTGGATCGGCGCCGTCGCACACGGCGATCTGGGCGAATCGATGCGTATCCAAAGCCCTGTGCTGGACCTGATCAAGGCTAAGTTGCCGGTGACTGCCGAACTGGCGACACTGTCGATGCTCATTGCCCTGATCATCGGCATTCCGGCCGGCATCGTCTCGGCCGTGGCCAAGAATTCAGTCTGGGATTATCTGGCTAATGCGGTGGCGTTATGGGGTTTGTCGACGCCCAATTTCTGGCTCGGCATTTTATTGATCATGCTATTTTCCGTCTCCCTCGGCTGGCTGCCGGCGTCCGGCTATGTCAGTCCGCTTGAAGACCTGCGCGCCAATCTGGCGGGGATGATCATGCCGGCCTTCGTGCTGGGCAATGCGATCGCCGCGGTGCTCATGCGCCACACCCGCAGCGCCATGCTGCAGGTGTTGAATGCCGATTACGTGCGTACCGCCCGGGCCAAGGGGCTCAATGAGCGTACGGTTGTGCTGAAACACGCATTGCGCAATGCGCTCACGCCGATCATCACCTTGGGTGCGCTGGAATTCGGCTCCTTGTTGTCGGGGGCGGTTTTGACCGAGCAGGTATTTTCGATTCCGGGTTTCGGCAAGCTGATCGTCGATGCGGTTTTCAATCGCGATTATGCGGTGGTGCAAGGGGTGGTGTTGTTTACATCGACGGTCTACATCCTCTTGAATTTGCTGGCGGACTTCGCTTATTTCTTTGTCAATCCACGTCTGCGGGGCTAATTCATGAAACAGATCGATATGGGAATTGCGCCTGCCGTGAGCAGCATCGCAATCAAGCCGGCAGCAGCAACGCCGCGTGAAGCAACACCTGCCCAGCGCGCCTGGCGGCGTCTGGCGCGCCGGCGCGGGGCGATGGTGGGCTTATTCATCGTGCTGCTGTTTATTATTGTTGCGGTGTGCGCGCCCTGGATAGCGCCATACGACCCGCTTGCCACCAGTTGGAGCGCAGTGCGCAAGGGGCCTTCGCTGGGCTTTTTGTTCGGCACCGATGAACTCGGACGCGATGTGCTTTCGCGTGTTCTATGGGGCGCGCGCGCCTCGCTGCAGGTCGGCTTGTTGTCGGTCTGCATTTCGATGATGCTGGGGGTGCCGATTGGGCTCGTGGCAGGGTATATCGGAGGCTGGACCGACGGCATCATTTCCCGCATGACCGACGCGATGCTGGCGGTGCCGTTTTTGATTCTGGCAATCGCGCTGGCGGCCTTTCTCGGCCCGAATCTCACCAATGTCATGATTGCCATCGGGATCTCTGCAACGCCGGTATTCATCCGCCTGACCCGCGCGCAAGTGCTGGCGGTGAAGGTTGAGGATTTCGTTGAAGCGGCGCGCGCCATCGGCAATCCGCACTGGCGCATCGCTTTGCGGCATGTGCTGCCTAATGTCCTGCCGCCGTTGATCGTGCAATCGACGCTGGCGTTTGCGGCCGCCATCATCGCCGAAGCCAGCTTGTCGTTTCTGGGCCTGGGCCAGCAGCCGCCGGCGCCAAGCTGGGGCAGCATGCTCAATACCGCTAAAAATTATGTCGACACCGCGCCGTGGATGGCGATCTGGCCAGGGCTGTCGATATTCTTGCTGGTAGTATCGCTGAACCTGTTGGGCGATGGATTGCGCGATGCGTTCGATCCTCGTCATAGATAACTATTAATGCAAGCGTCAACGCAATAACAGTTTGACGCCACGCTTTTTCAACCCCGCCGTATGCATCTGAACGGCTTGTCGCAGCCGGCTTCGCGCCGGCCGCTATTTACATAGAGATATTATGGAATCGAATCAAAACGCTTTCTGGACCTTCCCCTATACATCGCAGCGTCTGCCGCTGATCGCCGACAATGTCGTGACGACTTCGCAGCCGCTGGCATCATCGGCCGGCTTGCAGATGTTGCTGCGCGGCGGCAATGCGGTCGATGCGGCGCTGGCTACGGCAATCGCCTTGACCGTGGTGGAGCCCTGCAATAACGGCATCGGCGGCGATGTGTTTGCTTTAATCTGGGATGGCAAAAAATTGCACGGCCTGAATGCATCGGGCCGCGCGCCAGCCGCATGGACGCGCGAGTATTTTTCGAAGTACAAGGAAATGCCGAAGCGCGGTTGGGACTCGGTCACCGTGCCGGGCACCGTTTCAGCATGGCGCGCCACTTGGGAGCGCTTTGGCAGTTTGCCGTTTGAAGATTTGTTCGAGCCGGCGCTACGCTATGCGCGCAACGGTTATATGGTTTCGCACAATGTCCATAACCAATGGCAAAAGCAGGTCGCCGAGCTAATCGTGCAGCCAGGCTATCGCGAAGCGTTTGCGCCGAATGGGCGGGCGCCGCTGCAGGGCGAGCGCTTCATTTGCCCTGGGCAGGCCAATACACTTGAGCGTATCGCACGCACCAAGGGCGATGATTTTTATCACGGCGAACTGGCACAAGCGATCGCGCAGCACGCGCGCAATACCGGCGGTTTAATCACCGAAGCCGACCTTGCCGCCAACGAGCCGGAATGGGTCGAGCCGATCAGCATCCGTTACCGCGATATCGAACTGCATGAGATCGGCCCTAACGGCCAGGGTATTGCAGCGCAGATGGCGCTAGGGATGCTTGAGCGTTTCGATTTGCCGAATATGGACAATGATGGTCCGCTGGCGATGCATCTGAAGATCGAGGCCATGAAGCTGGCGTTCGCGGATTTGCATGAATATGTGGGCGATGTGGATCGCATGACGGACGTCACGCCGGCCGATTTGCTCAATCCTGCCTATCTGGCGAAACGTTCCCTGCTGATCAACGCCGATCGCGCAGCGCCGGCCCGTCCGGGCGAGCCGCATAGCGGCGGCACGGTTTATTTATCGACCGCCGATAGCAGCGGCATGATGGTTTCGTTTATCCAGTCCAACTTCAAAGGCTTCGGTTCGGGCGTGGTTGTGCCCAATACCGGCATCGCCTTGCAAAATCGCGGCTGGGGTTTCAATCTGCGTGACGGCCATCCGAATGAAGTGGCGCCTGGGAAGCGTCCGTTCCACACCATCATCCCCGGCTTCGTGACCAAAAATGGCCAGCCGCTGATGAGTTTTGGTCTGATGGGTGGATCGATGCAGGCGCAGGGCCATATGCAGATGATCTCCCGTATGGTCGATCAAGGGCTGAACCCGCAGACGGCCAGCGATGCGCCACGCTGGCGCGTGCTGGACGACAACCATGGTGTTACGGTTGAATGGAATATGCCGCAAGCGACGATCGAAGGGCTGGCCTCGCGCGGGCATCCGATCAAGATTGCAGAGCGTTTCGATGTCGAGTTCGGCAGTGCGCAGGCAGCTATGCGTCTGGATAACGGCGCCTATGTGGCGGCATCCGATCACCGCAAGGATGGTTATCCGGTCGGACTGTAATGTAGGAAATAGGTTTTAACTGGAATGCGGGCTGGTTGCCTGCAAGCGATGATGCATTTTAATCATCGCTTGCAGGCGGCCAGCCCGCATTTTGGTTTGAAACCTGCGCCGGTCAGCCGCGCGTAGCCATCGCCTGCGCAACGGACAGCATGGTTTGCGCTGCCGTCTCGGCCTCTTGCGCGCTGACGTCAAGGTGCGTGGTGGCGCGGATGAAGTTGCCGCCGAGCGCACGTATCCGTACGCCTTCGGCCAGACAGCGCTTGGCGAAGGCTTCTGCATTGATGCCTTCGGCGTTGAACGTAAAGCGCAGAATGTTCGAGCTTGGCTGCGCCGGGTCGAAGCGGAACAGATCAGAGCCCGATAGCGTGTTCCAGATCGTTTGCGCGTTCATATTGTCGGTCTTGAGTTGCGCGATGTTGTGCTCCAACGCATACAGACCCGCGGCGGCCAGCACGCCGGATTGCCGCATTGCGCCGCCGAGACGGTACTTCCATTGCCATGCTTGATGTATGAAGTCGGCGCTGCCGCACAGGACGGCGCCTACCGGGCAGCCCAGCCCTTTGCTGAGGTCGATCCACACACTATCCCAACCGCTTGCGTACTCTGCCGCAGAGATGCCGGTGGTTGCGGTCGCGTTCAATAAGCGTGCGCCGTCCATGTGGCATTTCAAGCCGTGCGCGTGGCCCGCATCGCGTACTGCCCGCAACTGCGCCAAGGGCCAGATGGCGCCGCCGGAAAAATTCGTGGTCTGCTCGATCGTGAGCAGGCTGGTGCGCGGTGCGGTGCGGGTGCGCGGCCGTACCGCATCGATGACCTGCTGTACTTCAAAGATGCCGTGCGGCGACTGCAACGGCCAGACCGATACGCCGGCCAGCGCGGAGGCGCCCGCGGCTTCGGTGCAGTAGATATGCGATTGATGGTCGCAAATCATTTCATCGCCCGGGCGGGTGTGGGTGAGGATCGCGGCCAGATTACACATGGTGCCCGACGGCATGAACACGCCAGCCTCCTGGCCCATCAGCTCGGCTGACTGCTTGCACAGTTCCAGTGTGGTCGGGTCGTCGTCGGATTGTTCATCGCCGACGATCGCCTGCGCCATGGCCGCGCGCATGCCCGGCGTCGGGCGGGTTTGGGTGTCGCTGAAGAGATCGATGTAATGAGATTTCATAATTAATAGTCGATGGGTGATCGGTTGGGTATTGTATTCAGGCGCGAAGCGTAACAGCGTGCGATGAAGATTGTAAGGGCTTGAACCAAGGGTCTTTGTCAGCACACTGGCGCTAATAATATCTCATAGATTGGATAATGAATTCATTAGCCAATAGTCAAATATTATTTGGCAAGTAACATGCCAATACCGAGGTGGTCACCAACTTTCATCATACATAGTGCAAATTTCCATTCAAGCGCCCTTAAAGGTGCATCAGTTGCACCAACATATCGAATATTGAATTCAAAATAATAAATTCGATTGGCATACATCCTGCTTAAGCAGGGCTGCTGCATTTGCGAGAAATCGGTTTTGCGGTAATGGATTCTTAGTGTGCGTATGGTGCGTCACACTGGGAAGAATCAACTTTGGGGAATTAGGAATAGATGAAAAAATCACTTTTTGCGCTCGCTGTATTAAGCACTATGGCAGGCATGGCATCGGCTCAAACCAACGTGACGATCTACGGTATTCTTGATATGGGTCTCGATTACGACCATGGCAAGACCGGTACCGTCGCCACCGGCGTTCAGCCGAAATGGTCGGTAGCGTCTGGCCAGACGAGCGGAAGCCGGATTGGTTTCAAGGGTAGTGAAGACCTTGGCGGCGGCTTGTCGGCAATCTTCACGTTGGAAAGCGGATTTACCGCCAATGACGGTCAGCTGTCTTATAACGGTCGTCTATTCGGCCGTCAGTCATGGGTTGGCCTGAACGGCCACATGGGTAGTATTAAAGTCGGCCGTCAGACCAGCGCGACGTATCTTGCATTGCAAACCCTCGACCCTTTTACCGTCAATAGTGCGGGCGATGCGCAGCGCGCCTACGGTTACGGCCTAGGTAAAGTCGATCCGATCTCCCGTGCGGACAATTCCGTGATTTATCAAACGCCGGACTTTGGGGGATTGAGCGCGATGGCGGGTTATGGATTTGGCCAACAGCCCGGTAATTTCAACAAGAACAGCACGAAATTCACGGGCGTCAATTATGTTAACGGCCCGCTGGCGTTGGTGGGCAGTTATCAAGACACGGATGGCGTAGCGTTTGCGCCGAGCTCGACGCCGACCGCCGGACTGGATGCGCTCGTGGTTCCATCGGGCCTTGCGGCTACAACGACAACCACCGCCACGGTGAAAAACAGCGTCCTCGGTGCGGTTTATGATTTTGGCGTCGTGAAATTACATTCCGACTTCGGTACGATCAAATTGCAATCGGCTGGCGTTGTGACCATTCGAAACTACATGTTGGGCCTCACTGCGCCGATCGGCCCAGGCAAGGTATTAGCATCCTGGAACCGCATGAATGTTACCAATATCAGCGGCGGTGTAGCGAATCAGTTTGCACTCGGTTATAACTATGCATTGTCCGCGCGCACCAACCTGTACGTCATTGGGGCCTACACGAAGAACGGCAATGGCGTGATGATGAATGCATGGGCAAACGGTCAAAGCGATCGTGAATTGCAGTTCGGTATGCGTCACGCGTTCTAATTGCTTTATGGATGTCGGTTGAAATTGGCGTAAACCGCGAATGCGGTTTACGCGTTTCCACAAAAAAAAGCGCTTGACACGTGTCAAGCGCTTGCGGCGCTACCTGACCGGCTTTAGGCCCCCCCATGTTTGATGATGGGCGGCGCTTTCCGGCTGATTCGTATCACCCTTCGTTGCTTGACGCAGTAATGCGCGATAGATTTCTGTTCAATCTCTTGCTCTTGTTCTGGGGTAGATTTCATGATGTTGCTTTCTGAATAACTGTTGGGAATTGATGCGATCTGCAATAGCTATTGATCCACTATGGCAACGGAACCTTTGGCAATTTTGCTCATCCCAATGCTCCGCTGAGACCTATACAGCCAATAGGAGGATCACTATGTGGATTTGCCGAAACTGCAATTTGCAAAAGCCACCGATAGCCTTTACGCCAGAGTTGGACGAGAGCGGATGGTTTTTCCTTTGTCCAGGTTGTTGGCACCGAAATGCGCTGATCGGTATTCGCGAGGAAGACGGCCCGCTGGAGATGATCCAACCCCGCTTGGCCCGGTCGTCTGTCAAACCTTGGAAAGGGTAGCTGCTGCCTGCCTTCGTAATACCCTACTCGTGATACGCTTCCCTCAAAATAATGGGGGGAGTGATTATGGAAATATTTCATTGGATCGAGACGCATCCAGGCATCGCGGCATGGGACAGGGAATTGGCTCTCTTCTCGGAATTACAACTGCGATCGGGATCGCATGGTGGGTCACGCTACCCTCACAATCTCTCAATCTCGCACTCATCCTCGATGTTGTCAGTGCCTTCCCGGCCTAAAAAACCGCCGAAGCGGTTAAGGGGTAGGATTTAATGGATCAGAGCGAGGAGGTTGCTATGCCAGCGCGAGTGGACTGGAAGAGGGCGCCAAAAGGCGCTAAATGGTGGGCGATGGATCAGGACGGCCATGCATTCTGGTATATGGCTCCAGACTTCATTGCTGGGACAGCATTCTGGTTCTCAGACGAGATCCATGCACCGACGTTCGATTATGCGGGTGACTGGAAAGAAAGCCTGACGGAGCGTCCTGCTGGGAGGAGGGGGTAAAATCCGGGTCAACGCTCGGCGATGATTATGTGAGTGCCTCCTGCCGCCTACAGCGCACTCTATTGCCCCGCTGACCTTTCATGCGGCGTCGCGCCAGAAAGCGTACCGCCTGGGCCGGGTTTCTCTACACCAGGTTCAGGCTGGCCGGGCGGCCTACCGCGAGTGCCCGTTTCCTTTGGGTCGATTGCAGCATCACCTTCAGAGGTTGATGGGGCAATCTCGGTTGCATTGTTCTGCGTCTTATAGGTGTCGTTCATAAGTCCTCCTATCGTGAGTCAATAGGATGCTCTCGGAAAAGGGTACTCAGGTATAGGCGGAGAGGAGTATTTGCGTCAGAAAGGGCGTAAAAAATCCGGCTCGGCGGCCGGGTTAGCTTCGGGGTGTCAAAGCACTATAAGCCAAATTTTTTCGGAAGTGCTGGCAATAATTGCGCGAGCAATATGGCGCTCACGACCCACATAATTATGCTGTTTTTAGCATCTGAAACGTCGGCCTTCGTAGCGTAATTGGATTTGATGACCGGGCCGCTGGCACCATCGCTACCGATGAACCACAATTTGAACCAATTATTTTTAACCGCATTGCGGTAGTGAGCGCGCCTGCTTGAATTTCATGCGCCACAACTTTGAGCTGGTCGGCATGATCTCAAGATACAGCCCGCCGCCGTCTGCCAGCTTGTACGGCTTGTCTTTCGGTTTGGCGTTCCTTACCTGTATATCAGTCAGCGGGGCAACGATTTTCGGCATTTTTGGGGCATCTATTTTGGGGGTGATCGATTTATGCCCCTAATACTGCCCCATAAAATGTGGCAGTCAATTGGCAAACTTTGGCGCAATAGACGTAAAAAAACCCCTAAGCGATTGATTTCTTAGGGGTTTCTGGTCAAACTTTGCTAACGTTTGCGGTGTCTCTGGCGGAGACGGTGGGAGTCGAACCCACGATACAGGTTTAAGCCCATATGCTTCCTTAGCAGGGAAGTGCCTTCGACCACTCGGCCACGTCTCCACACTGACGGCGAAAACTACTCGCTGCAGTAAAGTCAGGCATGATATCTTTTCAGCGCAGCCCGGTCAACCAGGACTTCACACAAAAAGAAGCTGATTTTAATTGTTGATCTGGTCGCCCGCCGCAGGGTCGCCGCGTTCCAGATCGAATGCCTTGTGCAACGCCCGTACCGCCAGTTCCATGTACTTTTCGTCGATCAGCACCGAAATCTTGATTTCCGAGGTGGAGATCATCTGGATATTGATGCCTTCTTCAGACAGGGTGCGGAACATCTGCGATGCAATGCCTACATGGCTGCGCATGCCTACGCCGACCACGGAGACTTTCGATACCTTGGTGTCGCCGACAATCGATGTCGCGCCGATGCTGTCCTTGGTGCCGTTCAGCACTTCGCTGGCCCGGGTATAGTCGGCGCGCGATACCGTAAAGGTGAAATCGGTTTTATTGTCGACAGACTGGTTCTGGATGATCATGTCGACTTCCATATTGGCGTCGGCCACAGGCCCCAGAATCTGATACGCGATGCCGGGACGGTCAGGCACGCCCAGTACGGTGATTTTGGCTTCGTCGCGGCTGAACGCGATCCCGGTAATGGTGGCTTGTTCCATGTTGCTGTCTTCCTCAAACGAAATCAGGGTGCCGGAATTGGATTCTTCTTCCAGCGCAATTAACGGATCGGTCAACGACGACAGAACCCGTGTCGGTACTTTGTAATTGCCGGCAAATTCGACCGAACGAATTTGCAGCACTTTGGAGCCCAGCGACGCCATTTCCAGCATTTCTTCAAATGTGACCGTTTTCAGGCGGCGTGCTTCGCTGACGACGCGCGGGTCGGTAGTATAGACGCCATCGACATCGGTATAAATCAGGCATTCCTGCGCTTTCATTGCCGCCGCCACAGCCACCGCCGAGGTGTCGGAACCGCCGCGCCCCAGCGTGGTGATGTTGCCGTCGAAATCGACGCCCTGGAATCCGGTCACGACGACTATTTTGCCGGCGTTCAGGTCTTTGCGAATCTTGGCGTCATCGATCGAGCGGATGCGGGCCTTGGTGAAGGCGGAGTCGGTTTTGATCGGCACTTGCCAGCCGGAATAGGACACAGCCTCTTTGCCGATGGCCAGTAATGCCATTGCCAGTAATGCAACCGAGGCTTGTTCACCGGTCGAGGCCAGCATGTCCAGTTCGCGCTGGTCGGGTTGCTCCATGATTTCCTTGGCCAATCCGATCAGGCGATTGGTTTCGCCCGACATGGCCGACGGCACTACAACAATCTGGTGACCTGCATCGTGCCATTTGGCAATGCGTTTCGCGACATTTTTGATGCGCTCGGTCGAGCCCATCGACGTACCGCCGTACTTGTGAACGAATAAAGCCATAAAAGAGGTTGACGCCGATTAAATAAACCTTCGACTTTACATTGCGGCAGGATAAATAACAAGAGCCTACGGGGCGATGCCCCCGGTTTCAGCGTGCTGCGCCATTGAGGGCGTCGCTGAGTCGCTTGCCCAATTCATAATCGCGCTGCCATGCGCGATGTTGTTCGTTGGAAATGGCATCGGCCTGCAGTTCTTCATCCGATTTTTGGCGATGCGTCATGAAAATGCGCTCGGCCAGACGGATTTCCGGTTCCATGGAGCCGAAAAAAGTGACGGTAGCGCCACGCTGAATCAGCAAGGTGGGGAAATTGTCGACATCGAAATCGCCGACGACATCGGCCTGGTCTTCGATATCGATCCAGACAAAGTGGTGTTGCGGATGCCGTTCGGCCAGCTGCGCGAAGGCGATCTCGTACTCGCGGCAGCTGCCGCACCATTGCGCGCACAGGCAGGCAATCACCCATTCATCGTTGGCGAGTGCTTGCGCCAATGCTTGCCGATTGTCTGCGTCGAGTCTGGAAATGGTCATGATGCGCGGTATTTTACTCTGAACGGATTGACAAGATGTTTGAGCCGGTTCCATGGGGATTGACCGCTGCAGGCAAAATGAGTAAGCGCCGGCGCCTTATTTCTGGGTAGTCGGATATCTGTGATGATTATTGCCACTCTTTGATGGAGGTGCAAAATCATGATTTTGAGTTCCGCGACACATCAGTTTCTTTCCTATATGGCGCACGACAAACAGCTGCCGGCGCAACTTCCGGAACCATGCAGGCCGCAGAAGCGTCGAGATGAGCCGCTTTGCGCCCATACCTATGATTACTTAAATGATAAGGGAAAGGCAGGCGACACTTTACTTGGTGTGGGCAATCTTAAAGAACAGATACGCAACACAAGTCGATTGGGTAGTATTAATCGCTATACCAGATTTGCCGCCAGCCACTGGATGCTGAAGAATTCCCACGCTTCGAAGATCGTAATTTCAAAGAGAAAGAGCAGCGATCAACCTCGCATCGATCTTTTCGATGAAGAGGCTAAAGAAGCAAGATTAAAACACCGCTTGAATGATTTGGGGAGAGATTACGGCTTGCAAATCGATAATACGGGATCTCATACGGTTCTTAAACATTTGAATGGCGTGGAAATGAAGGCGCTGCTACACATCGTTGAGCGCGATGCACCGGAATGTGTGGAGGATGCCAAAAAATTCCGCGACGGTACCAAGTTTAATTATCGGGCGCTCCACGGTCTGACAGGCGAATCCTCTGCAGGACTGGTGTTTTGCATGCCTTCGTATTACAGATCTACTACGCCCGAACCGGTGACGGAGAGTCAGTTAGAGCGGCCAATGGAATATTGGACTTCTTTAACGGTGGGGCCGCCAAAGCCCGGTGGAGGATATTATACGAATTATATGATCACTCCCATCGGAGTCGCTCCACCGACTTTCACCGGCGAGGGTGAAACAGTGCGCCGTTACGTTAAATAAACCTCGAAACCGCGACCGCCGCAATCATGTGTTGCGCCGCGAAGAAAGCCGCCGCAACGGTGCGACCACGCGCGGCAGAGAGGGTAAAATACGCGAATGCCGACAATCCTAGCCATAGAAACCTCCACCGAAATCGCTTCCGCAGCGCTGTTGAACGGTGCAAATCTGCTTTACCGCGAATCGGCCGGTGTGCATACGCATTCCGAATCCATATTGCCGATGGTGCAAGCATTGCTGCATGAAGCCGGCATCACGCTGGCGCAATGCGATGCGATTGCCTTCGGCGTCGGCCCCGGTTCATTTACCGGCGTGCGCACTGCTTGCGGCGTAGTGCAGGGCTTGGCGTTCGGGGCGGATTTGCCGGTGGTGCCAGTGGTGACGCTGGAGGCGATGGCGCAAGGCTGTTACGAATCCTGCGGCGCGCAGAATGTGCTGGCGGTGCTGGATGCCCGCATGGGTGAAGTCTATTGGGCGCAATATCGTTATGCCGATGCCGCCTGGCAAGTTGTGACGGCGCCCACCTTGTCCGCTGCCGAAGCGGTAGTGCCGATCGGCGAGGTCGTCGCCTGCGGCAACGGCTTGACGGCATATGCGGCAGCGTTTGCCGGATGCGCATTATTGATTGATTTGCAGCCGCTCGTCATGCCGTCGGCGCGGCAAATCGCGGTGCTCGGACGCGCCGCTGCCGCCCTTGGCGGCAGCGTACCTCTGGAACAGGCGCAACCGCTTTATCTGCGCAATAAAATTGCATTCACCACGGCAGAGCGACTCGCCAAGGCTTCGGCATGAGCGCCATTGCAGCACAAGATGCAGGGCTGATCTGCGGCGTAATGCAGGTGTCGGATCTGGACGAGGTGGTGGCGGTCGAGCAGCGCATCTATTCCCACCCCTGGACCAAGGGTAATTTTGAAGACTCTCTTAATAGTGCTTATTACGCGCGTTTGCTGCGCGATGCGGAGCAACGCTTGCTGGGCTATTTTTTATTGATGCCAGTGTTCGACGAGGCGCATTTGCTCAATCTCAGCGTCGATGCCGATAGTCAGCACCGGGGTTACGGACGACGATTGATGGGTGAAGCTGTGAACCTGGCGCGGCTGCACAATTTGCAAACGATGCTATTGGAAGTGCGTGTCTCGAACCGGCAGGCATTGTCGTTCTATAAGCGTTATGGATTTTGCGAAATCGGTCGCCGCAAACGCTACTATCCTACCGCCACTACCTCGCGTGAAGACGCCATCATGATGACGATGCCGCTATGAGCGCCCAATTTGAAGCTTCCGCTCTGGCGCATCGAATTGCCGTACTCGATGAAATCGGCGCCGGCCCCTTGTGGGTGCGCCGCGATGCTTTGCTGGATATGGCAGCGCCGGCGACGGCTGAGGTTGAGCTTGAGGTTGCAGCCGCGGCCGCTGTTGCAGTTTCGATCACGCCGCCTATGGCAAATGCAGACGCTCAGTCGAACGATGCCGCATGGGACGACGACGGACCGGTCGCGGCCAACGCTGCATCGGCGCCGCTCAAAACCGCATTGACGCTATGCACCAAATCCGGCGCCAACGCCGATGCCGCCGATCCATCGCGTTATCTATTCATCGCTCGCGCCTCCAGTGTGCAAGGTGCGGATGAATTGTTCGATAACATTTTGCTGGCGCTGGGTCTGCAAAAAGAAGCCCGGGTGCAAGGCGATCTGTCCGTTATGGCGGCCCAGATCGCTGCGCATAAACCATCGGTATTGATCGTGATGGAGCCGGCCGCAGCCTTGCAATTGGTCGATGGCGATCATGCTGCGTTCGATTCCTTGCGGGGGCGGATGCATCGTGTCGGCGCATTGCCCGCGTTGGTCACTTATGGAGCGGTGCATCTGCTGCGCAATCCAGCCGATAAACGCAAAGTATGGGACGACCTGTGCTTGTTGACGACCTTGCGGGCTGCCGATGTCGTTGATCCGGCATAGATTAATTACCGCGTTCCAAACGCAATTTCACCGGCGTCATGGCCATTTGCACGATCCGCACGTGCGCGCGCTCGCCTGGTTGCTGACGGCCCCCAATTTACTCGATGCGCGCGCGCAGCGCTGGCATGGCGCGATCGCCGTGCAGGACGATTTGCATAGCGATGCATGGCTGCGGGCGCTGGATGACAATCCGGCCGCGTTGCACGCGATCGTCAATGAGCGGCCGACGGCGCGTCTCGGGCGTTACGCCGAACAGCTATTAGGATTTTATCTACAGCAGAACGGCCGCCTGTTCGCCACCAATATTCAGATTCGCGCCGGCGCCAACGCCACCATCGGCGAATTCGATTACCTGTTGCACGATCCTGTCGGCAGGGCGCTGATCCATTGGGAATTCGCCACCAAATTCTATTTGCTGGAATCGCAGCGCGCGGTGCCGCAGGCCGATTGCTTTGTCGGGCCGAATCTGGCCGATACGCTGGGTGCAAAAATGGACAAGATCATGCATCGGCAATTACGGCTGTCGCATCATCCTGCGGCACAGGCTTATCTGCCGTTGCCGGTTTCGCAAGCGCAGGCTTTGGTCAAAGGCTGGTTGTTTTATCGCGATCCGGCGGTCGCCTTGCCATCGGTCATGGGGGTGGCGGCAGATCATTGCCGCGGCTTCTGGTGTACCGGCGAGGAACTTGCGGCAGATGTCATGTACGGCGAACAGGTATATGCAATCTTGCCGCGCTTGCGATGGCTGGCGCCGACTCGCTTGCCGATCATGGAAACCCTGTCGCCGGATCGATTGCAAACGGCGCTATCGGCATCGTTTGCAATCGATCCGGCGCCGGTGCTCATTGCGGTAATGGATCGCCATGATGGCGGCACCGGTGACGAAATTGTTCAGGAAATCAGTAGAGGATTTATCGTGCCGGACGATTGGCGCGAGCAGGCAGCCGAGCGGGTGCTGATCGGTATGCGATGACAGCCCACTAGTGTTTGTGTTCACCGATCAGGGCGACCGTATCGAATTTGCGCTGGTTTTTGGCATGCAGGCG
>JAQGNR010000286.1 GCA_028291765.1 Herbaspirillum sp. | reverse complement strand
GCTGTGGGCGTTGACCGGAGATTTCTCTTGAGCGCGCATCATCACGCCGCGCCGCACAGCCCGTTGCCGGCGAATGCCGTCATCGCGCTGGAAAACCTGACGGTGACTTACCAGCGTCACCCGGCCTTGCATCATGTCAACGGTTGTTTCGAAAAAGGGTCGCTGACCGCCGTCATCGGCCCCAACGGCGCGGGCAAAAGCACGCTGCTCAAAAGCATACTCGGGCTGATCCGCATCAATAGCGGCCGCGTCGTCGTGGCGCCGCAGCGCAAGCGGATCGCCTATCTGCCGCAGCAGGCCGAGATCGAACGCAGCTTCCCGATCTCGGTATTCGATTGCGTGCTGCTCGGTTACTGGCAGCGCATGGGTTTGTTCGGGCGGGTCGATCCGGCGATGCACCGGCGTGCTTATGATGCGCTGGCGGCGGTCGGTCTGGAGGGCTTCGAGCAGCGTCCGGTCGGCAGCTTGTCCGCCGGACAATTTCAACGGGTATTGTTTGCGCGCATTCTGTTGCAGGATGCCGAACTGATCTTGCTCGATGAACCGTTCAATGCCATCGATGCCAGAACCACCGGCGATCTGCTGGCCATCATGCAATCGTGGCATGCGCAAGGACGCACTGTGATCACCGTCTTGCATGATTACGATCAAGTGCGCGCGCAGTTTCCGCAAGCTTTGCTGCTGGCGCGCAATGTGGTGGCATGGGGCGCCACCGAGACGGTTCTCACCACCGCCAATCTGCAGCGCGCCAAGGCGATGGCCGAAGCGCAGGACGATCATGCGCCGATCTGCGAGGTCGCGGCATGAGTATTGTCGATAGCGGGATATATCAATTCGCCATTGCGCCATTCCAGGAATTCGCTTTCATGCGGCGGGCCTTGATCGGCGCGCTGGCGCTGGCATTGAGCAGCGCGCCCTTGGGCGTATTGCTGACGCTGCGCCGCATGAGTCTGTTCGGCGACGCGCTGAGCCACGCTGTGCTGCCGGGCGTTGCGGTGGCGTTCATTTTGTTCGGCTTGTCGTTGCCGGCGCTCAGTATCGGCGGTTTTCTGGCCGGCGTGATCGTGGTCGGCGCGGCCGGTCTGGTCAGCCGTCATACCGATCTGAAAGAAGACGCCAGTCTGGCGGCGACGTATCTGGTGGCGCTGGCGCTGGGCGTCATTCTGATTTCCAAATTCGGCACGCAAATCGATTTGCTGCATATCCTGTTCGGCAATGTGCTGGGCGTCGACACCGGCGGCTTGCTGCTGGTGGCGGGCGTATCGACCTTCAGCGTATTGATGCTGGCCGGACTGTATCGCGGCTTCTTGCTGGAAAGTTTCGATCCTGCTTATCTGGCTGCCAGCGGCAGCCGGGGCAGCGTCTATCAACAATTGTTCCTGATGCTGGTGGTGCTCAATCTGGTGGCGTCGTTTCAGACCCTCGGCACGTTGATGGCCGTCGGTCTGATGATGTTGCCGGCGGTCTCGGCCAGACTGTGGCACGACACCTTGCCGGCGCAATTGGTCAATAGTATGGCGCAGGCCGCCGCTGCGGGTTATGCAGGGCTGATGTTGTCGTATTACGCATCGGTGCCGTCCGGGCCGACGATTATTGTTTGCGCCGGGGCATTTTATTTATTGTCGCTATTGATCGCGCCGCGCGGCTGGTTGCCGCGCCTGTTGCGGCGTCCGCATTTGCGCGCTTGATCATCAATCACCTTATTCGATTACTTTCAGAGAAATATCCATGTTTACATTAAAAGGGCTGTTCATTCGGGCCGGTCTGATCGCGGCGCTGATCTTTGCCGCCACGGCAACTGCAAATGCAAACGCAGCGGAAAAGCTGCCGGTGCTTGCCAGCTTCAGCATATTGGGCGATATCGTCAGTCAGGTTGGCGGTGAGCGCATCGCGGTCAGCACGCTGGTCGGCCCCGATCAGGATGCGCATGTCTACCAGCCAAGCCCGGTCGATATCAAGAAGGTCACGCATGCCAGATTGATCGTGGTCAATGGCCTGGGTTTTGAAGGCTGGCTGGATCGGCTAGCGCAATCGGCCAATTACAAAGGCGACATCGTGGTCGCATCGCAAGGCATCCAGGCGCGCGAGATGGAAGACGACGAGGATCATCTGATGCATGCCGATCCGCATGCCTGGCAAAATCCGGCCAATGTCGTCATCTATGCACGCAATATCGTCGCCGCACTGAGTAAGCTGGACCCGGCCGGCGCTGCTGTGTACAAAAAGAACGGCGATGCTTATATCGCCGCGTTGCAACAACTCGACAATTGGGTCACTGCGGAGATCGCGGCGATCCCGCCGGCCAAGCGCAGGATCATCACATCGCATGATGCCTTCCACTATTTCGGCGCGCATTACAAGATCGAGTTCATCGCACCGCAAGGCATGTCGACCGACAGCGAACCGAGCGCCAAGGAAGTGGCGGGGATGATCCGTCAGATGGAAAAAGAACACATCAAGGCGGTGTTTATCGAAAACATGACCAGCCCTAGATTGCTTGAGCAGATCAGCCGCGAAGCCGGCGTCGAGGCGGGCGGAAAATTGTATGCGGATGCGCTATCGGGGCCGCAGGGCGTGGCGCCCGATTACCTGCATTTGATGCGTTATAACGTCGGGCTGATGCTGGATGGTTTGCGCAAGAATTAGGGCAACGTTTAAGGGCATGGGCGGCCAGGGCGTCAGGCGGGCTGTGGCGGATGTTTGTGCTCCGTTCGTGTCATTCCGGCGGCCTTCGGCCTCCTCCTTTCTTTA
>JAQGNR010000283.1 GCA_028291765.1 Herbaspirillum sp. | reverse complement strand
CTGTCGACCTGGGGAAGGCCACGGCGGCCTGCTCGGGACGCGTCTCACCGGACAGCAACAACTTGCGGCCAGCGCGCATTCGCACATCCGCCCCCCGACTTAAATATCCCCCAGTATGCCGCCCCCTAAAAATTGTTCTCAATTTATGGAACGATGTGCCGTTAAGCAACTAAGCAATCATCTCTGACGATGCGCTATTTCACCCGATCGCCGCTGCAAAACCCGACATCCAAGGAAAAATGTAAATGAAGAATGTAAGCGTGGGTAAAAGATTGTTGATGATTCTTGCACTGATGTGGCTGGGTTTGCTGCTGCTGAGCGCCTGGTCGGCGTGGAATACGCGCACTGTCATGCTCAATGAACGCAAGGCGACGCTCAAAACGGATGTCGAAATAGCCGAATCGCTGATCAAGGATTATGCGGCGCAGGTAAGCCGGGGCGAGTTGACGCTGGCCGATGGGCAGAAGCAGGCCAAGGCCAGGCTGTCGGCGATGCGCTTCGGCACCGAAGGTTATTTCACGGTCTATGATCAGAATTTTATCGGCCAGGTCAATCCAAACCCGGCGATTGTCGGCAAGAACATGAAAGACAATAAAGACGCCGACGGTAAATTTTATACCCAGGAAATGACGCAGCTGGCCCGTGTCGGGGACCAGGCGTTCGTCGCATACAACTATCCCCATCGCAATGAAACCATCCCGCGGCCGCGACTTGCCTATGCCAAATTTTTTGAGCCATGGGCCTGGACCTATTACACCGGCGTGTTCGTAGAAGATGTGGATGCCGATTTCTATAAGACCCTGGGCCGGATGGCGGTGTATCTGGCGTTGATCGGCGGTGCATTGACGGCATTGACGGTATTGGTCATTCGGAGTGTGAAGCGCAGCCTGGGCGGCGAACCGGCCTATGCCTCCGAGATCGCGGCGAAGATTGCCGTGGGCAATCTGAATGTGCGGGTCGAGGTCAGCGCCGGCGACGCCACCAGCCTGTTATACATGATGCGCCAGATGCAACAGCACTTGTCCACCACTGTTGCCAGAATCCGCCAGGGTACCGATTCCATCTATATTGGCGCACGCGAGATTGCTGCCGGCAATATGGACTTGTCCTCGCGTACCGAGCAGCAGGCGGCATCACTGGAAGAGACCGCTTCGAGCATGGAAGAATTGACCGCAACGGTGAAGCAGAATGCCGATAATGCGCGCCAGGCCGGTCAGTTGGCCGATAGCGCATCCGATATTGCGGCGCGCGGCGGCGAGGTGGTCGGACAGGTGGTGGAAACTATGCAAGGCATTACGGAAAGTTCGCGCAAGATTGCCGACATTATCGGTGTCATCGACGGCATCGCATTTCAGACCAATATTCTGGCATTGAACGCAGCGGTGGAAGCGGCGCGCGCCGGCGAACAAGGCCGTGGCTTTGCGGTGGTCGCCAGCGAAGTGCGCAATCTGGCGCAGCGCAGCGCGCAGGCGGCCAAGGAAATCAAAGGCTTGATCGATGAATCGGTGACGCGGGTCGGCAGCGGTTCGCAATTGGTGGCGCGGGCCGGTGCGACGATGGATGAAGTGGTGGTTGCCGTGAAGCGGGTCACCGATATTGTGGGCGAAATTTCTGCGGCTTCCGAAGAGCAAAGCCGCGGTATCGGTCAAATCAATGACGCTTTGACCCAGATGGATCAGGTGACGCAGCAAAATGCGGCATTGGTGGAACAGGCCGCTGCTGCGGCCGGCTCGCTGGAGGGGCAAGCGCAGCAGTTAAAAGAGGCTGTCTCGACCTTCACGCTCGCCGATGACGATCATGTCGAGCCGGCGGCTGCCGTGCTTTCTTTCTCGAACCGGCAGACGGCTGTTGCGCGGCCGGCTATCGCTACAAACAAAGCTAAAATTGCAACGGTCAGACCGGCGCTGGGCAGGCCCGCCGCTACTGTCGCAACACCGGCCAAACGCATTGCGCCAGCTAAACCGGCGCTCGCCAAAGCAGATAAAGCGATGGCGCCGGCGGGCGAAGCGGATTGGGAAACTTTCTAGTTCTAGTGTTTGTGGGCATACCAGGGCGTATTGATATTTAATTCAGGGGGCGAATGCGTGCTGGCCGCCAGTTATTGCTGTCCGGTGAGACGCGCCAAACGAAAAATACTCGCTTCGCTCAAACAATATTTTCCTGATTTGTTTGGCACATCTCACCGGACAGCAACAACTGGCGGCCAGCACGCATTCTTGTTTGAATGTTTCTCCTGAACTAAATGTAAAAACCCTAATGCCGTTCAGTTAAATAAATTTGCTTCATCCGAGTTTTCTGGGGGTATTCTTTAATAAGCGCATAAGCTATTGCGGAAAAATTCGTTTTTATAAATGGCTATCCTCCTTACAGTCCCGAACGAACAGAATTTCTGTCTAAGCGTGACCAATTGAGGAGGCCCTGCAATGAAATTGGCTTGTATACGGATGCCGGTATGGCTATCCGGCTTTTCACTTTTTTTAATTTGCAGTCTCGTCGCCGGATCTGCCGCGGCGCAACAGCCGGCGAACATTGCCGAGCTGGCGCAACTGAAAAGCCCTGATTACCTGAAACAACTTATAGACGGCGCTAACCGGGAGGGCGCGCTGAATCTCTACACGTCCATGACGGCTTCGACTGCCGCCAAATTGATTGCCGATTTCGAGCGCCACTATCCCGCTGTAAAGGTCAATCTCTGGCGCGCCAGCTCGGAAGCGCTACTGCAACGCACCGTGACCGAAGCACGCGCACAACGCAATAGCTTCGACGTGCTGGAAACCAATGGACCCGAAATGGAAGCCTCGCACCGCGAGAACCTGCTACAGCCGGTTAATTCGCCGCGCTTCAAGGAACTGATTCCCCAAGCCGTCATGCCGCATCACGAATGGGTTGCGACGCGCCTCAATCTTATTGTGCAATGCTTCAACACCAAGCAAGTGAAAAAGGCTGAACAGCCAAGTTCTTTCAGCGATCTTTTGCAGCCGCGCTGGAAAGGAAAACTCGGCATTGAAGCCGGCGATGCCGATTGGTTCATGACCATTGCGGAAGAGCTTGGTGAAGATAAAGGCATACAGCTGTTCCGCGCAATTGTTGCCGCCAACGGCGTCACCGTGCGTCGCGGCCACGCGCTGATGGCAGATCAAGTGATTGCCGGCGAAATTCCATTCGCGCTGAATTGCTACAATTTCAAGATCGACCAGGATCGCAAGGCGGGTGCGCCGGTCGATTGGATTGCAATCGGGCCTGTTATCGCACGTCCGAACGGGGCCGGCATTTCTCGCAAACCACCGCATCCATATGCAGCACTGCTGTTCTATGATTACATGCTTTCGCCGCAGGCACAGCAGTTCCTGGCCAGTCTCGAACTGGTGCCGGTGAACAAGCAAATCGAATCGCCTCTGACCGGCCGTCAGGTGAAATTTGTCGATCCTAAACGTGCGATAGATGAGCAAACCAAATGGGACAAGCTCTTCAACGAAATATTTATACAAACCCACTGAGGAAGAAAAATTATGCGCGTATTGAGCAATGAAGACATCGATCAATTATTGACAATGCCGGAGTGCATAGCCGTGTTGGAAACCATGTATGCGGATTACGCAAATGGACAGGCGCTGCTGGTGCCGCGCATCGATAACATTTCGCCGGCGACCGAGCCGGGCGCCTATTACGGTTTCAAACAGATGGGCGGCGCCTGGCCGCGGCGCGGCGTGCAGGCGCTGCGCATTAATTCCGACATCGTTACCCACCCGATCATCGCCGGCAAGCAACGCCGTGTGAAAGAGCCGAAGGCCAATGGCCGCTGGGTCGGTCTGGTGTTCATGTTCAGCAGTGAAACCGGCGCATTGATCGGTATCTTTCCCGATGGCGCGATGCAACGCATGCGCGTGGGTTCGGCCAACGGCATTGCGCTGAAACATCTGGCGCGTAAAGATTCGAAGACGCTGACCATTATCGGCACTGGCTGGCAGGCAGGCGGCCAATTGATGGCGGCGCTTGCGGTGCATCCGTTCCAACAGATCCGCATTTTCAGCCCGCGCACCGAAAGCCGTGCGGCGTTTGTTGCCGAATCCAAAGGGCGCTATCCGAATGTCGAGATTCTGAATTTCGATAACGCCGAAGAAGCCGTATACGGGGCCGATGTCATCATGTCTTCCACTTCATCGATGGTGCGCGTATTGGAACCATCGTGGCTGAAGCCGGGCATGCATGTCAGCTGCATCAAATCGCAAGAGGTCGATCAGGAACTGCTGGATGCCACCGATCGTGTGATTGTGCATGTGTCCGCACAGCCGAAGAACTACGAAAACATCATGCCCGGCACGCCGAATGTGAACCCGTCGCACGAAAGTGGCTGGTGGACTAAACCGGGCAACAAATTCAAGGAGTACAAGGAGTTGGCGCAATTGGTGGCCGGCAGCGTGCCAGGGCGCGAAAATCGGGATGACATTACCTGTTTCGTCAACAACGTGGGAATCGGCTTGCAGTTCGCCGCGGCCGGCGCACTGGTGCTGGACAAGGCCCGTAATATGGATATCGGGCATGAACTGCCGGACGATTGGTTCTCGGAAACCGTTCATCCATAAACTTGGGGTTTGGTTCAAATAAGCGGATGACAGCGTTGTCGGAAAAGCACGCTTCGCTACGCAGGCCAGTCGGAAAGGCAGGGGCTGTGCCCTATTTTAAAAAGCACGGGCTGTACCCCTCACCCAAACGAACGATTTTTTATGGCGCTAAAGAAAATCAGTCGTTTGCAAATTTTCTTTAAATCCATAAAAGACGTTCGTTTGGGTGAGGGGTACAGCCCCTGCTTTTTAAAATAGGGCACAGCCCCTGCCTTTCCGACTGGCCTGCGTAGCGCAGCGGATCGAAGGAAGGATCGCCGCGACAGGTAAAACTTTATGGGTATGCAAAATACCCATAAAGTCCGAAGAAACTAATATTACTTGGTTTGTTTGCTGGATTTATTCACGCAGTCCTGGCAGCGTCCGTAGAGCGCCAATGCGTGTTCGACAATCTTGAAGCCGCGCTCCTGCGCGATTTTGATTTGACGCTCTTCAATTTCCTTATCGAAAAACTCCTCGACCTTGCCGCAGTCCAGGCACACCAGATGATCATGGTGCGTGCCTTCGTTGAGCTCAAACACCGCTTTGCCGGTTTCGAAATGGTTGCGTTGCAGCAATCCGGCCTGCTCGAACTGCATCAAGACCCGGTAAACGGTGGCAAGCCCGACGTCCATATTGTCGGCCAGCAGGATTTTATAGACATCTTCCGCGCTCAGATGGCGTACCTCGGAGTTTTGGAAAATTTCCAGGATTTTAAGCCGCGGCAGGGTTGCCTTCAGGCCGCTGGCTTTGAGTTCGGAGGGATTATTAGGCATGGGGATCGCAATCATTTGGTCACAAGCGGGATAACTGCTTTATGATATAGCGTTTTAGCACAATTGCTCAATCACTTGAGATCCTTATGCGCATGCTGCCATTTTTTCAGTCCGTTGTTAAGTCTACTTTCAAGTCTGCTTTGACGCCTGCCGCCGCGGTATCTGCAACCCCTGCCGCCCCCATCCGCAAGCCTGTAATGATGCTTTGCCTGGCTGCAGTGGCTTCATTGTCGGGCTGCGCCAGCTGGAATCCCTGGAAGACAACAACGGCCCCAGTGGCCGCCGGCAACGGCGCCGTGGTGACCGATGCCAACGCCGGCGTGCAAAGCACATCGAAAAGCAAGTTCTTGAGTTTTCTTTCGCCCTATAAAATCGATATCCAGCAGGGTAATTTCGTCTCTGCCGAAATGTTGGCGCAACTCAAAGAGGGCATGACCCGCGATCAGGTGCGTTTCGTACTGGGCACGCCGTTGCTGACCGATATATTCCATGCGGAGCGCTGGGATTACGATTTCCGCCTGACCAAGGGCAATGGCGCCGTCATCGCCAGCCGGGTTTCGGTATTTTTTAATGGCGATAGTCTGGCTAAATGGGATGGCGGCAATCTGCCGACCGAAAGCGAATATCTGGGCTTCATCGCCGGCTCCAAACCGTCCCTGATGCCCGCTATCTCCGACGGAAAACCCATCCACAATCCAGGACTTCCTGGTCAATAATTTCTCATGAATAAGTTGAAAATCGCTGTGGCCGGTGCATCCGGCCGCATGGGCCGCATGTTGATCGAAACGATCCAGAAAGCTGACGACGCCGTTCTCAGCGGCGCATTGGATCGGGCGGATTCCCCTAGTATCGGCACCGATGCCGCGGCATTCCTGGGCGCGCCGTCCAATGTCATGATCGCCTCCGGGCTGGCCGATGGCTTGGCCGGCGCCGACGTCCTGATCGATTTCACCCGTCCCGAAGCTACACTCGCGCATCTGGCGTATTGCGCAGCGCATGGCGTCAAGATGGTGATCGGCACTACCGGTTTCGATCAGGCCGACAAGGACGCCATCGCGGCAGCGGCGCAAAAAACCGCCATCGTCTTCGCGCCCAATATGAGCGTCGGCGTGAATGTCACGATGAAACTGCTGGAGCTGGCAGCCAAAAGTTTTTCGCACGGTTACGACATTGAAATCGTCGAAGCCCATCACCGGCACAAGGTCGACGCACCGTCCGGCACTGCGCTGAAAATGGGCGAAGTCATTGCCGGCGCTCTCGGCCGCAAGCTCGACGACGTTGCCGTCTACGCACGCGAAGGCGTGACCGGCGAGCGCGACCCGTCCTCGATCGGTTTCGCCACCATTCGCGGCTGCGATATCGTCGGCGACCATACAGTCCTGTTTGCCGGCATCGGCGAACGCATTGAAATCACCCATAAATCATCCAGCCGCGCGACCTATGCGCAAGGCAGCCTGCGCGCCGCGCGTTTCCTGCGCGACCGGCAAACCGGGTTGTTCAATATGCAGGATGTTTTAGGGCTGAGTTAGCCATCAGTATAAAATGCAGTCCATCATGCATATCGCGAGCCTCCCACAATGATCGAAACCACCAACGGATTTGCCCACTACTGGGCTGAGGGCGACGCCATCTCACATACCGTGGCGTATGTACTGGCCGTCATGTCGCTGATGAGCTGGTATTACATTTTGTCCAAAACCTGGAGCGCCTGGCGCATTCGTCGCAGCGCCGTCGCGCTCGAAGGTTTCTGGAAAGCACCGACCCTGGCAGACGCTATCTTTGTCATCCAGCGGGCCGATACCGAAGATATTTACTCGCCACTGGCCATTCAAAGCGCCGGCGCAGCCAGCAAAAGCACCAAACGCGGCGATACGCCTTCCCTGAATGCCGCCACCGATCCCGGCGAACTGATCACCCGCACGCTGCGCCAGGAAATCAACCGGGTATCGTCCAGGCTGGAAAACGGCCTGACGTTGCTGGCCTCGGTCGGTTCGACCGCGCCCTTCGTCGGCCTGTTCGGCACG
>JAQGNR010000274.1 GCA_028291765.1 Herbaspirillum sp. | reverse complement strand
GGCCTGCGGCCACCTCCCTTCTTTACCTCACTGCGCACAACATCGCGCCACACCCCACCTGACGGCGCCTTAACTGATCCATTACTGGGTTTGCGGTAGGGCTCCACGCCAAACGTGTGCCTTGAGCGTTGCCGCAACGGCAACGCACATCACGTAAAAAAACATCACTTGAGAGCACTCTTTGGCATGGGTATTGCGTATATTCCATCGCCATTGTGGTGCATCAACACTGTGTATTGTTGATTCCGCATGGAAAGAAAGAGGCGGCGCTGTCGATCGATACGGATCAATGCGACGAATGCATCAAAAACGTGCGGTAGTTGCGTCACTTTGGTGCGCATCGCACCAAACGGCGAGCCAATCGCCGGCAACTATTTTATTTACTTATTGGGCTAAGCCTGAAGAGGATCATTGATGTCACTTATGTCGCTTTCTCATCTGTCACAGCAGCGCCGTCGCGTACTCGGTTTAGGGCTCGGCTTGGGTCTCGGCGCAGCAATGTCGCCGCTGCGCCATGCATTGGCGGCGGAAGCGCCGCTGACGTTCCAGCTGTCCTGGATCAAGAGCATTCAGTACGGCGGTTACTTCGCGGGTCTGGACAACGGTTCCTTCAGCCGCAACAATATCCAGGTCGCCTTCAACTCGGGCGGGCCCAACGTCGATCCCGTAGCCAATGTCGCCGCCGGTCAGGCGCAACTGGGCGACCGCCCGATCGGGCCGTTGATTGTCGCGCGCGAGCGCGGCATGCCGATCAAGGTTATCGCGACGGTGTTCCAGCGCAGCCCCTTCAGTATTATCAGTCTGGCGTCCAAGCCGATACGCACCGTCAAAGAATTGAAAGGCAAGACCATCGCCGTGGCGACGTCCAACAAGCCGCTGATGCTGAACCTGATCCGCGATGCCGGCCTGGATCCGATGAGCGTCAATATGGTGCCTTCCGCGCCGGACCCTTCGGCGCTGGTCTCCGGCCAGATCGATGCCTATAGCGGCTATTCGACCAATCAGGGTGTGATGCTGGAGACACGCGGCGTCAAGATTTTCTCGCTCAATGCGCATGATCTTGGCATGCCTGAGACGGCCGGCACTATCTACGGGCGTGAAGATTTCCTGCATGCCAACCGCGATCAGGTGGTCCGCTTTCTCAAGGGCGCCATCGGCGGCTGGCAATGGGCGCTTGCGCATAAAGAGCAGATCGCGCATCTGATGGTGGACAAATACGGCGCGCCGGGGCTGGACTACAACGCCCAGTATGCGGAAATCGTCGCCAGTGATCCCTTCATCATGGCGGGTCCGGCGAAAACCAAAGGCCTGTTGGCGCTCGACCTCGCGCTCTACGAGAAGATCATCGGCGTCTACCGCAAGGTCGGCATCGTGAAGTCCGGCATGACCACGGCCGATCTGTGCGATTCCTCCTTCATTGACGCCGCGCTGGCGTCATCCTGAGTCCGGCGGTTGAGAGAAATATGCCTAAAGATATTGTAGTAAAGCAGGTCACGATGGTCTTCAACGGCAGGGGAGAGTCGACCATCGCACTGGATAAAGTCGATCTGTCGCTGCCCGCCGGCGGCTTCGGCGCCATCATCGGGCCGAGCGGCTGCGGCAAATCCACTTTGCTGCGGCTGGTGGCCGACATCATGCAACCGTTCGCCGGGAACATCCGCATCGGCGGCGAGAGCCCGGCCTCGGCGCGTAAGGAAAATGCGCTGGGCTTCGTGTTCCAGCAACCGACGCTGCTGCCATGGCGTACGGTGAAGCAAAATGTCGAACTGCCGATCAAGATCGCCGACCGCGGCAACACGCGCCGCGGCCGTCTGACGCCGGCCGAGCTGATCGAGCTGGTCGGCTTGAAAGGTTTCGAGAATGCCTTGCCCGGCGAACTGTCGGGCGGCATGCAGCAGCGGGCGGCGATTGCGCGCGCGCTGGTGCTGCGTCCCGATGTGCTGTTGCTGGACGAGCCGTTCGGCGCGCTCGATGAGATCACCCGTCAGCGCATGAATCTCGAATTGCTGCGGATCTGGGCCGAAAGCGGCACCACGGCGCTGCTGGTGACGCACTCCATCGCCGAAGCCGTGTTCATGGCCGATAGCGTGTTCATCATGTCGGCGCGGCCCGGCCGCATGGTCGGCACGATCGATATTCCACTGGCGCGTCCGCGCACGCTGGAGATGATGCGCACGCCAGAATTCTTCCACTGTGTGAATCAGGTGCGGGATGGTTTGTTCGGACGCGAGTCCGAGCCGGCGACGGCAACCGCTACCTCCACTGCGCCGGTGGAGACCTGGTGATGCCTGGTTTGTTGCACCGTCCTCTAATGCAGCGTCTTAGTCCTCTGATGCCTGTTCTGCTGCCCTTGTTCTCTGCGACGGTACTGGTGCTGCTGCTTGAGGCCTTGAAGAGAGCAGGGCTGCTGCCGGTTTTTATCCCGGGCCCGTTTCAGATCGCGCGCGTCGCATGGAATAACCCCAGCCTGATCAGCGGCAATTTATTGCCTACGCTGTACACGGCGACGGTCGGCTATGGCATTGCGGTGGCGTTGACGCTGATAGCCGCGTGCATCGGGGTCATGCTGCATCGGCTGCGCGGATCGATCTATTCCACCGGCGTCGTCCTCAACGCGATTCCGGTCATCGCGGCCGCGCCGTTGCTGGCGCTGTGGCTGGGCACCGGCGGCCGCACGCAAATCGTCATCGCCGCCTTGTCGACGCAGTTTCCGTTGCTGGTCGGTGCGATGCAGGGCCTGGCAAGCGTCGACGAGCGGCAACGAGAACTGCTGCATGTGCTCAGCGCTTCGCGCTGGCAGGTGTTCTGGCATCTGCGCATGCCGAACGCGCTGCCTTATATCTTCGCAGGGCTCAAGGTGGCCGCGCCGCTGGCTGTGCTCGGCGCCATTACCTCGGAGTGGGCCGGGGCCGATCGCGGCATCGGCGCGATGATGCTGTATGCCTTGTTTTCTTATGACATTGAAAAGGTCTGGCTGGCCGTGCTGCTGTGCTGTGCACTGGCAGGCGCGGCTTACGGGCTGCTGGCACTGCTGGAGCGCCGGGTCATCACGTGGGAGCGGAGCAGATCATGATCATGAAACGAATCGCTTCGACTATTCTCGCTGTCATGGTCCTGCTGGCGCTTTGGCAGGGCTTGGTGGTCTTGTTTGCGCTGCCGCCGTACTTGGTGCCCACGCCCGGCGACGTGCTGACGGCGGTACTGGAACATTGGGATGTGCTGGCCGGACAAACCGCGCTGACCGTGGGCGCTGCGATGCTGGGCCTGTTCATCAGCACCTTGTTCGCATCGGCATGCGCGCTGTTGTTTACCGTCAACCGCACCGCATCGCAGACCGCCATGCCGGTGTTGCTGGTGTTCCGTTCGGCGCCGGTGGCCGCAGTCGCCCCGTTGATCACGCTGTTCATGGGGCGCGGCATCGGCACCAGCGTGGTGGTGGTCACCATCGTTTCCTTTTTTCCGCTGATGGTGAATTTGCTGCGCGGCTTGTCCAGCGCCGACCGCAATGCGATCGAACTGATGCACGTTTATGGCGCCGGTCTCTGGAAGCAATTGACGGTGGTGCGCATTCCTTATGCGATGCCCTATCTTTTCACCGGGCTGCGCATTGCGGGCGCCAGCGCGGTGCTGGGCACGATGCTCTCGGAATGGATCACCGGCGCGCGCGGGCTCGGCAAGCTGATTCTGGATAGCGGCGAAATGCGCGAGACCGGCATGCTCTGGGCTGCGGTGCTGACCTCGGTGCTGGTGGCCTTGCTGGTGTTCGGCCTGACTTCTTGGGGCGAGACCTATGCGACGCGCTGGAAGCAGGCTGGCTCGAATTTGAAGGAATAATAAGATGCGTCTATTGTCGGAACACGATATTGAACGTTTGATCGATCCTGAACTGGCGATCGAATGCGCCGAAACCGCCTTTGTGCAGCAGCTATCCGGCGCGTCGCTGGTCCGGGGCCGGCTCGATATGCGGCGTTCGTCGCCACGGGCCGGCGTGCTGGGCGTGGCCGGCTTCGGCCACGACGACAGCCAGTTGATGATCAAGACCAATTGCCACGGCTGGCCCCAGGCGGATGGGCCGCGCGTCACGCGCAGCCTGCTCACCTTATGGGACATGGCCGAGGTGCGGCCGATTGCGCTGATCTCGGCCGAGAGCTTCAACGATCATCGGACCGCAGCCGGTTTCGCCGCCGCCGCCAAGGTGCTCGCGCCGGCCGCGGCGTCCACGCTTGCCATCTTCGGCGCGGGCAAGATGGCCATGCCGGCCTTGCTATATATGCTCAAGGTGCGCAGCATCCGGCGCGTGCTGATCGTCGGGCGCAATGCCGAACGCGCCGAGGCCGTGGCGGCGCTGGCCAGGGTGCTGCCGGCGTTGTCCGACGTGGAAGTGCGCGTCACGCGCGATGCCGCCGAGGCTGCATCGCAAGCCGATATTCTGGTCACTGTCACTACTTCGGATACGCCGGTCTTTCCCGGCGAGGCAGTGCGCGACGGCGCGCTGGTGATTCTCGGCGGCGCCAATCGTCCCGGCGCACGCGAGGCTGACGATGCATTGATCCGCCGCGCCGTCATCTATACCGACCATACCGAAGGCGCATTGGAAAAGGCCGGCGATCTGATCATGCCGCTGGCCGCCGGCGTCATCGACAAGCGCGCCATCGCCGGTGAAATCGGCGCACTGATCGGCATCGGAAAGTCTTTACCTAGCCCGGCAGCCGGCGCGGTTTACGTTTTCAAATCCATCGGCATCGCGCTGCAAGATATGGTGCTGGCACACGCGCTGCTGGCGCGCGCCCAAGCGCGCGGCCTGGGTACTTCATTCGACGCCGAAGGCGCATCCATTCCCGAGGAAGCCGAACGATTAGGAGCAAGACCTTGAGCCAGACCCTGATCCACAACGTGGCGATCCTTCCGCTGGATGAACAGAACACGTTTATCGAAGAAGGCTATCTGCTGATCGAAGGCGAACGTATCGTGGCGCTGGGCGCAGGTGCGGCGCCGCCGGTTGCGCCTGAGGCACTTGTGATCGACGGCAGCGGCAAGCTGGCGGCCCCGGGATTGGTGAATGCGCACACGCATTCGCAGTCTGCGACGCTGCCCGGTTTCGGCGACCGGCTCAGTCATCCAGCCTTCATGTGGCTGACGCAGGCGCATACCTCGCGCCGCACGCCCGACGAGACTCGCCTCGCGGTTCTGTTGACTGCCTGGGCCGCGCTGGGCAGCGGCACCACCGCTGTGATCGACCATTTTCCCGGGCAGCGATTCGTCGCCGCGGACATCGACGCGGCGCTTGGCGCGTGGGAAGAAACCGGCATGCGCGCCACGCTCGGCCTGCGCTTTTTCGACGGCGCGTTCGACGATATCTATCCGGCCCCCGGTGTGCTGTCGCCGCCGCTGCTGGAACAATTGCGCCAGGTAGAGTTGT
>JAQGNR010000254.1 GCA_028291765.1 Herbaspirillum sp. | reverse complement strand
TTTGGTTTTGGTTTTGGTTTTGGTTTTGGTTTTGGTTTTGGTTTTGGTTTTGGTTTTGGTTTTGGTTTTGGTTTTGGTTTTGGTTTTGGTTTTGGTTTTGGTTTTGGTTTTTATGAAAATTTAAGACAACCGTTCGTCCTGAGTAGCGCAGCGTATCGAAGGATCGCTAACCACAGCACAGAATATTACCCCGACCAAACGCATTTGCGTTCAATGCGCCTCATCCCAATTCTTCCCCTCGCCCACTTCCGCAATCAGCGGCACTTTCAACTTCGCCACGCCCGCCATCAACGCCGGCAGTTGCTCACGCACCAGCGCCAGTTCGGCTTGCGGCACTTCCAGCACCAGTTCATCGTGCACTTGCATGATCATCTTGGAAGCCAATCGTTCCTTTTCCAGCCAATCCTGCACCGCCACCATTGCCAGTTTAATAAGATCGGCCGCCGTCCCCTGCATCGGCGCATTGATCGCGGCACGTTCGGCGCCGGCGCGGCGCGGGCCGTTCGGCGAATTGATTTCCGGCAGCCACAGGCGGCGTCCGAACACCGTTTCGACATAGCCGTTGGCTTTGGCTTCGATCCGGGTGTTGTCCATGAACTGTTTAACGCCCGAAAAACGCATGAAATATTTATCGATATACATCTGCGCCGCCGAGCGTTCGATGCCCAGATTGCCGGCCAGGCCGAAAGCGCTCATACCGTAGATCAGACCGAAGTTGATGACTTTGGCATAACGCCGTTGTTCACTGCTTACCTCCGTCAAAGCCGCGCCGAAGATTTCGGCAGCGGTGGCGCGGTGAATATCCTCGCCGTCGGCAAACGCGCGCAGCATGTTTTCGTCGCCCGATATGTGGGCCATGATGCGCAATTCGATCTGCGAATAATCGGCTGAAACGAGCAGATTGCCGGGCGCGGCAATGAAGGCCTCGCGGATGCGCCGGCCTTCGGCGGTACGGATCGGGATGTTTTGCAGATTCGGCTCGTTCGACGCCAGCCGGCCGGTTACCGCCACCGCCTGCGCATAATTGGTATGCACCCGGCCGGTACGCGGATCGACCATCTTCGGCAGCTTATCGGTATAGGTCGATTTCAGTTTCGACAGGCCGCGGTAATCGAGCAAAATCTTCGGCAACGGATAATCCTCGGCCAATTTAGCCAACACTTCTTCGTCGGTTGAAGGAGTGCCGGAAGGCGTCTTTTTCACCACCGGCAGTTGCATCTTGCCGAACAGGATTTCAGCCAGTTGCTTGGGGGAACCGAGATTGAACGGCTGCCCCGCCAGCGCATAGGCCTCCTGCTCGATTTCCAGCATGCGGCGGCCGAGCTCGCCGGATTGGGTCGCCAGTAAAGCGCTATCGATCAGCACGCCATTGCGCTCGATCTTTTGCAATACCACAGCGGTCGGCAATTCAATCTTTTCGTAGATGTAGCGCAGTTTCGGATTGGGTTCGATCTGCGGCCACATCGCGTGATGCAATTGCATCGTTACCTCGGCATCTTCGGCCGCGTATTCGGTCGCGCGTTCGATGCCGACTTCATCGAAACCGATTTGCGATGCGCCCTTGCCGCAGACATCGGCGTAAGTGATGGTTTGCCGGTTCAGATGGCGCATGGCCAGGCTGTCCATATCGTGCGTGCGGTGCGATTCGAATACATACGATTGCAGCAAGGTATCGTGCGCGATGCCGCGCACCGTGATGTCGTAATTGGCGAAAATGTGGCTGTCGTATTTCATATGCTGGCCGAGCTTCGGGCGGGTTTCGTCTTCCAGCCATGGCTTGAATTTGGCCAGCACCGCATCCAGCGGCAGTTGCGTCAAGCCTTCCTGCGAGCGATGCCCCACTGGAATGTAGGCCGCCAGCCCCGGTTCGCAGCACAGCGAAATGCCGACCAGCCTGGCTTGCATCGAGTTCAGCGCGGTGGTTTCGGTGTCGAGCGCAGTCAGCGCAGCGCTGTCGATTTTTTTAAGCCAGGCATCCAGTTGCTCGTGCGTCGATACGGTTTCGTAGACGGAGGCCGGCAGCGGTGCGGTGGCGGCAGTGGCCGCGGGTACGGACGCCGCGCTTTCAGCCGCAACGTCGAACAGACCGCTCTGCGCCGTAGCGCCAGGGGTGTCAGGGGCGCCGGCGGCAACCGGGTTGTTATTGCCTAATTCCCGCAACCACGTCTTGAAGTTGTAACGGGTAAATAATTCTGTCAGCGCTTGCCGATCCTGCGGCTTGACCGTCAACGATTCCGGGATCGACACCATATGAGCGGCCAGATCGCAATCGGTCTTGATCGTCACCAATACCTTGGCTTGCGGCAACCATTCCAGCGCTTTGCGCAAATTCTCGCCCACCACGCCGCCGATGGCCGCAGCGTTGGTCATCACGCCATCGAGCGAATCGTATTGCGTGAGCCACTTGACTGCCGTCTTGGGACCGACTTTTTCCACCCCCGGCACGTTATCGACGGTGTCGCCGATCAGACTCAAGTAATCGACGATGCGCTCCGGCGGCACGCCGAATTTGCCGATCACCGCGGCGCGATCGAGCGTCTCGTTGCTCATGGTATTGATCAGCGTGACGTGTTCATTGACCAGTTGCGCCATGTCCTTGTCGCCGGTGGAAACCACCGCCTGCATGCCATGCTCAACCGCCTGCACGGCCAGGGTGCCGATCACGTCGTCGGCTTCAATGCCTTCGACCATCAGGATCGGCCATCCCAATGCACGCACCGCGGCATGGATCGGTTCAATCTGCAACGCAAGATCTTCCGGCATCGATTTGCGCGTGGCTTTGTATTGTGTGTATAAGTCGTCGCGAAACGTCTTTCCTTTGGCGTCAAAGACGCAAGCGATGTAAGCTGCTGGGTAATCACTGCGCAACCGGCGCAGCATATTGATCATGCCGTACAGTGCACCGGTAGGGGCGCCTTCGGCATTGCGCATGTCGGGCAATGCATGAAAAGCCCGGTACAGGTAACTGGAACCATCAACTAATAACAAGGTGTTTTGCATATGAAAATAAACGGTAAAAGGGTCTTGCGGCTACGCGAAGTGAAAGATATCGAACGCGCAACGACGAAGAAAGCACGCGAGTCGTGGCATTTGCTGACGATTATGGCAGAGTTTGTCGAGTCCACCGAACGTCTGTCGGAGCTGCCGTCGGCGGTGTCGATCTTCGGTTCGGCGCGCACCAAAGAGGGCACAAAGTATTACGACCTCGGCATGCAAATTGCGCGGCAATTATCCGATGCCGGCTTTGCCGTACTCTCGGGCGGCGGTCCCGGCATCATGGAAGCAGTCAATCGGGGCGCCTATGCCGGCAAATCGCCGTCGGTCGGCCTCAACATTTTGTTGCCGCATGAGCAAGGCAGCAATAAATGGCAGGATATCGCCATCAATTTCCGCCATTTCTTTGCCCGCAAGGTTGCCTTCGTCAGATATGCCGATGCGTATGTGGTCATGCCGGGCGGCTTCGGCACGCTTGATGAACTGAGTGAAGTCCTCACGCTGATCCAGACCGGCACGATACAGCGCATCCCGGTCATTCTGGTCGGCGCCGAGTACTGGCGCGGCCTGCTCGATTGGATGCGCGAGCAACTGGTCGGCGACGGCATGATCCATGCGGACGACATGAATCTGATTCAGGTCATTGATGATCCCGAGAAAATCGTCGCGGCAATCCTGGACTTTTACGAGGCAGGCGACGATACCTCGCCCAGCATCGAAGCCAAAACCCGCGAATTGTTGTAAATCGCCACAGTTTCTATATATCAGTCTGCCGGGAAACCGGCATGGATTTGTTACAATGCCTGACAGCACGCTCGCCGGCGCTACGCTATCATCAGCGTAAATACCGGTTTTGACGTAAGCGGACGTAAATGCGGTTTGACATCAAAACCGAACAGCAATTACAGAAGGGGTTGCCGCAAATCACCCCGCCCATCCACGTCACCAGAAGAATATTATGAAATTATCAAAATTTTGTTCATTCGCCGTTCTGAGTATCGCCGCTGGCGTTGCTCCGGCATGGGTTATTGCACAAGAAGTGAATACACCCGCACCACCGCCGCCGCAAATGGAAAATCTGAACGAAGTCGAGGCGCCCAGCGTCACCATCCAGACTCCCAGCGAACAAAGGCAAAAAACCATCACCGAAAAAAAAGAGCAGGGCCGTGTGACTGAAGTCAAGGTCGAGGGTCCGTCCAGCACGTATTATTTGCATCCGCCTGCCCCCGGCGCCGGCGTCTCGATGACCGGCAGCCCTATACTGGTCACGCCGCAATGGAAAATCAAGGAATTCGACTGGGGCGGCAAGAAAAAGTCGAAAACAGCTGACAATGCCGGGCCTGCGCCTGACCAATAAACATAGCTTCATGATGCATCGATTATGTATGACACGCATCGCGGCGATGCGTGAGTTGGCCTGATTCAGGCTTATCGATACCGCTTTTTTACTATTTCCGTATTTAATTTCTCCCATGGCAGTATTCACATCGGTCAGCCTGGAGCAACTCTCAGGCTGGATCGCCCAGTTCCCATTGGGCCAGGCCCGCGCGATCAGAGGCATTTCGTCCGGCATCGAAAACAGCAACTTTTTCATTACCACCGATACCGGTGAATACGTCCTGACGCTATTTGAAAACCTGAGCGCCGAGCAACTGCCGTTTTACCTTTATCTGATGCGTCATCTGGCCCAGCGCGGGGTGCTGGTGCCGGAGCCGATTGCCAACCACGACGGCGACATTCTTCACGCGCTTAACGGGAAACCGGCCGCGATCGTCACCAAGCTCGAAGGCGAACATCAAATGACGCCGCAGCCGCAGCATTGCGCGGCGGTAGGCGCAATGCTGGCGAAGATGCATCTGGCCGCGCGCGATTTCGAAATCCGCCAGCCCAATTTGCGCGGCTTGCCCTGGTGGCGCGAAACGGCGCCGATCGTACTGCCGCATCTGCCTGCGGCCGCACAACAATTATTGCGCGACGAAATGGCGTTCCAGGAATCCTTTGCCGGCACCGATGTCTATAGGCAGTTGCAGGACAATACCGATGGCCCGCTGTATGGCCCGATCCACGCCGACCTGTTTCGCAATAATGTGATGTTCGATGGCGACCGCTTGACCGGTTTTTTCGATTTTTACTTTGCCGGCTGCGACACCTGGCTGTTCGATCTGGCGGTTACTGTGAACGACTGGTGCATTGATGTCGACAGCGGCCAACTTCAGTCATCCCATGTACGCGCCATGCTCGATGCCTATCACGCGGTGCGTCCATTCAGTGCGGCCGAAACGCAGGCCTGGCAAGCCATGTTGCGCGCAGCGGCATTGCGCTTCTGGCTATCGCGTCTGTATGATTTCTATCTGCCGCGCGATGCCGAAATACTGACGCCGCATGATCCCGTGCATTTCGAACGCATCTTGCGTCTGCGCATAACAAGCCCTGCACCGGCACTTTATTAGGCCTCTTATTATGCAAAAATTGCCTGCAACAGACGGCTGGCACTGGATTAAAGAAGGTTTTGCGATCTTCCGAAAAAAACCGGCGGAACTGTCGACCCTCTTCCTATCCTATATGTTTCTGATGTTGGCGCTGGGCATTATTCCCATCATCGGGCAATTGTTGCCGCTGATCCTGGTGCCGGTATTTGCGATTGCCTTCATGCAAGCTTGCATGAACGTTGAAAATGACCATCGCGTCTATCCCAGCCTGCTGCTGGTCGGCTTTCGCACGCCGGAAGTCAAATCCCTGCTGATCTTGGGTGTGCTGTATTTGCTGGCGGCGCTCATCGCCATCGGCGCCTCCGCGCTGGTCGACGGCGGTCTGCTGTGGCAGGCGCTGGTGACGCACGGCGATCTCGCCCCAGCAGAAATAAAACAAGCGCAGCAATCGAATATGTCGCTGGCGATGTTATTTGCGGCGCTGGTATACGTGCCGGCGGCAATGGCGTTCTGGTTCGCCGCACCTTTGATTGTCTGGCAGAAAATGCCGGTGGTAAAAGCCTTGTTTTACAGCTTCTTTGCTGTGGTAGGCGCTGGACGGGCGTTTCTCCTGTACACCCTGGGATGGCTGGTGCTGGGTATCATGCTGCCGACCATGGTCAGCCTGCTGATAGCACTTGTGATCGGCAGCATCAGCGTCACCGTGTTTATCCTGCTGCCTTTATCGATCATCCTGACGGTCGTAATGTACTGCTCGTTTTATCCGACGTATAAACAGATTTTCGGCAAACCTGTTCTAGTGGACGTAGAAGCCTAAAAAAACAAGAAACAAATTTCGCGCCGAAGAGGTGATTCTTCCTTCGATACGGCTGTGGCGGATGTTTGTGCGCAGTGAGGTAAAAGGGGGAGGCCGCAGGCCGGAGGACACGAACGGAGCACAAACATCCGCCACAGCCGTATCGAAGGAAGAATCACCCCCCCGCCCAACCCAAGCATCAGGCCAAGCATCAAGCCATCTTATCCAGTTTGGCTATACTCAAATCCAGCAGCTTCATCCCATGCCGCCCGAAATTGATATGCGCGCGGGCGCTGCCGCTTTCGCCTTCGATATTAACAATCACACCCTCGCCGAACTTCGCATGCGCAACGTTTTCGCCGACGCGCCAGCCGACATCCTTTTTCAGATTGGCGGCGATACGATTGATTGCCGCCGGCGTTTCATCCAGCCATGCCGCTTTCGGATGGGCAAACCAATGATGCGGTTGCTGCGCCTTGGGCGATAACCACTTCACCGCATCTTCCGGCAACTCATCGAAAAAGCGCGAACGCAGGTTGTAACGCGTCTGGCCGTGCAACATCCGGGTCTGCGAAAAACTCATATACAAACGTTGCCGCGCACGGGTGATGGCCACATACATCAGACGGCGCTCTTCCTCGACGCCGCCCTCTTCCTTCGCACTGTTCTCATGCGGGAACAAACCCTCTTCCAGACCGGTGATGAACACCGTATCGAACTCCAGTCCCTTGGCCGAATGCACCGTCATCAATTGCAGCGCATCGGCGCCGGCCTGCGCCTGATTGTCGCCGGCCTCCAGCGAGGCATGCGATAAAAAGGCCGACAACGGCGACATCACAGCCGGCAGCGGCGCATCCGCATCCAGTATCTCGATACCGTCGGCCGTGGTCACCGCGGGCCCGGCAGAGGCATTGGCCGCCGGCCCCAGCAAAGCCGGCGCGTTCACGCCGAACCCTTCTTCCGAGACAAACAACGTCGCCGCACTGACCAATTGCTCCAGATTTTCGATCCGGTCGGCGCCCTCTTTTTCATTTTGATAATGCGTAATCAAACCGCTGCCATCGATCACGATCTGCACCAGTTCCGGCAGCGGCAAATGCGGCGATTCGAAGCGCGTGCTTTCGATCAGCTTGACGAACCCAGCCAACAAAGAGCCCGCCTTGCCCCCCACATACGGCACCGCCGCATACAACGAAATACCGTGCTGGCGCGCCGCATCTTGCAACTGTTCGAGCGAGCGCGCACCGATGCCGCGCGTCGGGAAATTCACCACCCGTAGAAACGCCGAGTCATTATGCGGATTGTCGATCAATTGCAGATACGCAATCGCATGCTTGACCTCGGCCCGCTCGAAATAACGCTGACCGCCATACACCCGGTAAGCGATTCCGGCAGAAAACAATGCATGCTCCAACACCCGCGACTGCGCATTGGATCGATACAGCAACGCAACTTCACTACGCACCGCGCCTTCGTCGATCAGGCTTTTAACCTCTTCGATCACCCATTGCGCTTCCTGCAGATCGCTGGTGGATTCGAAAATACGCACCGGTTCGCCATGGCCTGCATCGGTACGCAAATTCTTGCCGAGCCGCTTGGTATTATTGGCGATCAGCGTATTGGCGGTATCCAGAATGTGGCCATGCGAGCGATAGTTCTGCTCCAGCTTGATCAGATTCTGCACATTGAATTCGCGCTCGAAGGACGCCATGTTGCCGACATTGGCGCCGCGGAAGGCATAAATACTTTGATCATCGTCGCCGACGGCAAACACCGCTCCCTGCGTGCCGGCCATCAATTTGAGCCACTTATATTGCAGATCGTTGGTATCCTGGAATTCGTCGACCAGAATATGTTTGAAGCGGCCCTGATAATGTTCCCGCAGGGGTTGATTACGCGTCAGCAATTCATAAGTGCGCAACAGCAGCTCGGCGAAATCGACCACGCCTTCACGCTGGCATTGCTGATCGTAAATATCGTACAGCTCGACCATTTTACGGTTGTAATCGTCATAAGTTTCGACGTCTATAGCGCGCAATCCCTGATCCTTGGCGCTATTGATGAAATACATCAGATTGCGCGGCGGGTATTTTTCGTCATCGATATTGAGCGACTTCAACAAGCGCTTGATCATCGACAATTGATCCCCCGAATCGAGAATCTGGAAGGTTTGCGGCAGCGCTGCATCGCGATAATGCGCGCGCAATAAACGGTTGCACAGGCCGTGGAAAGTGCCGATCCACATACCGCGCGTATTAATCGGCATCATTGCCGACAAACGCGTCATCATTTCCTTGGAAGCTTTATTGGTGAAGGTCACCGCGAGGATGCCGGCGGGCGATACCTGGCCGGTCTGAATCAGCCATGCGATGCGAGTGGTCAGCACCCGGGTCTTGCCGGAACCGGCGCCGGCCAGGATCAATGCAGGCTGGGCCGGGAGCGTCACGGCGGCCAGTTGTTCGGTGTTCAGATTATGAAGGAGATTTTGCATGACAGGATTATAAGCCGCTTGCCGCCTGACCACCGTGCGGATTAAATGCGAACGCGATATAAGGTACTCATTCCCCAAGAAACTCAGCCAAAGGTTCCAACACGCCGATATGATCGGCAACCACCTTGGTAATCATCGTCATGGGAATCGACAATAAGGTCCCCCACACGCCCCAAATCCATGTAAACAGCAGCAATGAAATAAAAACCGCCACCACATTCATCTTGGCGATCCGCCCTGTCATCCAGCTCGTTACCAAGATCCCGATCAAGGCCGCAATCGCCAGAGAAGCACCGGCCGTCAACAGCACCGCGCTCAGGGTCCCAAACTGCATAAATGCCGCCATGCCGGTACAAACCGCCACCACAAGCGGACCGAAATACGGCACCAGATGCAAAGCACCCGCCACCAGCGCCCATGCGCCAGCGTTCTCCAGACCGATAAAACTGAACACAATCCAGGTCACGAACGCCAATCCGACATTCGTGACCAGCAACATCGCCATATAGCGCTGTATCGACTTGTTGATTTCATCGAGCATATGCACGCTGATCTTTTTCTCGCGCAAGGTATGACCCGAAAGCTTGATGAATTTACGCCGGAAGGTGTCGCCCGAGATCAATAGAAAAAACACCAGGAACAACACCATCACCGTCTGCCCGGCAAAGGTCATCAAACCGATCGATCCGGCCAGCATCAAATCATTCACGCGCGTGGCGGGCCGATCCACCACAATGCGCCTGACACTGTTGTCCTGCGACGATTTCTCGATGACGGTGGCGGCGCGCTGCAATTTATTGATCATCGAACCGTTATCATGCGTGCTGCCGATGGTTTTGGTGATTTTGGCTGTAATGTCAGGCAACTGATCGACGATGGATTGCGCCTGTCCCTGTAAGGCAAGCGCGGATGAACCCAGCGCCGCCACGATCGCCAGCATGACCAGCGCTGCGCCGATGACGCGCGGCACCGCATGCTTTTGCAGATAACTGACCACCGGGTCCAGCGCATACGCCAGAATGATGGAGACCACCAGCGGAATGATGAATTCTTTGGCGGAACGCATGGCGAACAATACGGCGATGACGGTCAGGATCAGCAACAAAATGCCGCGCACATCATGCACATCAACCTGGGTGCGCACGACCGGCGCTGGCTGCAGATGCGGTATTTCCGGTATTTCCGGTATTTCCGATATTTCCGGTATTTCCGCGATCACTTGGGATTCGCGCGGCTGGTTTGCGTCGCCTGCGGCATTCATGGATGCTCCCAATTATTAATTTTTGTAGAATTAAGAAATATCTGATTAAGTTGGAAATAAG
>JAQGNR010000153.1 GCA_028291765.1 Herbaspirillum sp. | reverse complement strand
TGCAAAATTTAACAGTTCGCTGCTTTTTCCGTCGCTTTTATGCGACGGTTTCGCTTGGCTGGGAGTCGGTCTGGCCGGGTCTGAAATCATGAATGACGATGCCGGCATCGGACTGTTCGAACAGTGCATTTTGGCAATTTTCCAATGCGCGCAAGGCATCGTTATAGCCCTGTTCCCAGCGCCAGGTGATTGAGCCACGCGAGAAATTGATATCTTTAGACGCCATATTCCAGTCGCGTCCGGTGTATTGCAAACGCAGTACGTGGATCGTGGTGGCTTTGCCGAGCTCCTTTAAGTCCTTCAAATCATGGGAGTCCTGCAATTGCTTTGGGAGTCTGGCATACAGCGAACGTGCGGCGCTGCGTAATTTATTGGTGCGCAAATAGCTATCGATATGGGCTTGCGAACGGGAGGCGAAGGTGACGTCTTTCTGACGGGTTTGCACTTCTTCCAGCGTGGTCGGTTCCTCGCCGTCGGCCAGCCATAGATCGACCATGACGCAAAGGATATTGCGGCGTGGCTCATCGTCCAGCACAGTTTCCAGGGGTGTATTCGAATACATGCCGCCGTCCCAGTACAGATCGCCGTCGACGCGCACCGGCGCAAAGCCGGGCGGCAGCGCGCCGCTGGCCATGATGTGTTCGACGCCGATGCGGCGCTTGAGGGAATCGAAATTGACCAGCGAGCCGCAAATGACTTTCATTGCGCTGATGGTCAGACGTATGCCGCCCGGCGCATTCAGATAGTCGAAATCGATCAGTTCAGCGAGGGTTTTGGCGAGTTCGCCGGTGTCGTAAAAGCTGGCCTCTTCAGGCTTCACAGGTAATCCCAGCGCAAATGGATTGAGCGGGCGCGGCACGAAAAAGCCCTGTACGCCGCGCACATAGGTCTCCATGGTGGCCAGCCAGATATTGAGCTGGCGCGTTGTGTCCGGGATTTTTTGCATATCCAGCGCATCGGGCTGGCCGACCCGTTCCCAGAATTCTTTCAAGCGCCGCAGCCGCTGTTCGCGGGGATTGCCGGCGATGATGGCGGCGTTGATCGCACCGATCGATGTGCCGACCACCCAGTCCGGCGTCAGATTGTGTTCATGCAAGGCTTGATAGACGCCGGCTTGATAAGCGCCCAATGCGCCGCCGCCCTGTAATACCAATGCTACGTGGGGTTGGGCAATGGCCGCCTTGGCGATGAGGCTGCCGGTGCTGCTGGCGGCAAGACGATTGGATGACGTGGCTTTAAGAGCGGCGGTTTTTGCTGCCGGCGCGCGCTTGGCCGGCGGCTTGCTGCTCGACGTGCTTGCTGGGGAGGTTTTGCGTGGTTTGGCTGCCATAGCTATTTATCCTCGGTCAGTAGGCGTGCGGCCCTCGGCTAGGATTGCATAGGGCCTGCGCCATTTAACGGGCAGCGTAACAGAGTCCGGCATATATTGCATTGCAGCACATCGCAGCGTAATTCTCAGTAATAAGCGAGTAATGAGCGAGTAATAAGCGTGGCCGGCGGGCGATGACTTGGCGGTGGCTTAAGCCTGCTGCTGCCAGATGAGAAGCAGTTCTTGCGCGCCGGTATTCAGTGTTTCCAGCGGCAAGCTGCCGACGCCCTCGAAAATCATCATGGCGTAGATGCCGGCCAGCGTATTGACTTCACTCGACAGCGCGCATTCTTCGCCGGTCGCGGGGTGTTGCCGGCGCCAATAATTAATTGCTTCTTCAAGCTCGGTCAGAGAAATATCCATCGGCGTATTGTACGGCTAACATGGCTGATCGCAAGCCGTCGATTTGCGCTGCGCAATTTGCGTAAATTTACAAAAATGCGCGTTATCAGATCCGATTTTGTCAGTGCGCGTTGATAGTGCGATAAAGTACGCCCTACTTCGAATGTAAATGGAATATAAATGAGTAGTTTATCGGCAACGAAAGATGGCATTTTCACTTCGGCCCGTTTACATATAGTGACTTTGGCCGCATTGGGCGTGGTGTTCGGTGACATCGGCACCAGCCCGTTGTATGCGCTGAAGGAATGCTTTAGTCCGGAACACGGCATCCCGTTCACGCCGGATGCCGTTTTTGGCATTATTTCCATGTTGTTCTGGGCGATTACCATTGTGGTATCGCTGAAATACGTATTGTTTGTGATGCGGGCCGATAACAACGGCGAAGGCGGTGTGCTGGCGTTGATGGCGCTGTCGCTGCGCACGGCGGTGGCGGGATCGCGCCGCTCTCATATATTGATGATGCTGGGCGTGTTCGGCGCATGCATGTTTTATGGCGATGTCGTGATTACGCCGGCCATTTCAGTGCTGTCGGCGGTCGAAGGGCTGGAAATCGCTGTGCCTGGCATGGCCACTTATGTGATTCCTTTGTCGTTGGTGATCCTGATCGGCTTGTTCATGATTCAGCGCCACGGTACTTCGGTCGTCGGCAAGTTGTTCGGCCCGGTGATGATGCTCTGGTTCGCTTCGCTGGGCTTGCTGGGGATTTTTAATATCCTGCAGGCGCCCGGTATTCTGGTGGCGATCAATCCGTACTACGCAATCAAATTCATGACGGGGCACTCGCTGCAGGCGTTTATCGTGATGGGTTCCGTGGTGCTGGTGTTGACCGGGGCCGAAGCGCTGTATGCGGATATGGGGCATTTCGGCATTCGTCCGATCCGGTACGCCTGGCTGTTTACGGTGATGCCATGCCTGATGTTGAATTATTTCGGACAGGGCGCCAATTTGCTGACCCATCCGGCCGCGATCGGCAATCCGTTTTATCTGATGGTGCCGGAATGGCTGCTGATCCCGATGGTCGTGTTATCGACTTGCGCGACGGTCATTGCATCGCAGGCGGTGATCTCCGGGGCGTTCTCACTGACCAGTCAGGCAATTTTGCTGGGTTTTGTGCCGCGCATGCGAATCTTGCATACATCGGTCGACGAGCGCGGTCAGATTTATGCGCCGTTCGTTAACTGGATGTTGATGGTGCTGGTGGTTGCAGTGGTGCTGGCATTCAGGAAATCCGATAATCTGGCTGCTGCTTATGGCGTGGCGGTGACCGCGACGATGGTAATTACGACTATTCTGGCGGCGGTCGTGATGCACTCAGTCTGGAAGTGGCATACCGGTCTGGTGACAGTGGTGGTGTCGATTTTCTTTATCGTGGATTTCGGTTTCTTTGCCGCCAATCTGCTCAAGATTGCCGAGGGTGGCTGGTTCCCGCTGCTGCTCGGCGGGATATCGTTTTTCCTGCTGATGACGTGGTATTCCGGCCGCATGCTGTTGCGCGCCAGAACCAAGGATGACGGTATTCCTCTGGTGCCATTTATCGAAGGTCTGCTGGCGCATCCGCCGCATCGGGTCGGCGGCACGGCAGTATTTATGACCGCCAATAAGGAAACCGTGCCGGTTTCCCTGCTGCATAACCTGAAACACAATCGCATTCTGCACGAGCGTGTGATCTTCATGAAAATCAGTATCTGGGATGTCCCTTTCGTGGCTGATAATCAGCGCTTGAAATTGCAGGACTTGGGCGGCAATATTTATTTATTGCGAGCGGCATTCGGCTTCAAGGAAGCGCCGGACGTTAATTCCGTACTGGTGCTCGCCACGCAACAGTTCGATATGCAATTCGAGTTGATGGAAACCTCATTCTTCATCGCGCGCGATACGGTCGTGCCGAGCAAATTACCGGGCATGTCGATGTGGCGCGAGGGCATTTTTGCCTGGATGCATCAGAATGCGGCCAAGCCGTCCGACTTTTTCCATATTCCGGCCAATCGCGTGGTGGAGCTTGGTACCAAGATCGAGATATAAGGATTACCGGTATTGATCGATGCACTAGATTGATGCACTAGATCGATGCACTATATAGAAATGCACTATATAGAAACGGGGCGCTTTGAAAGCGCCCCGTTTGTCTTGATGCCTGCCGGATTTGCCGTAACTTTAATGCATTACCATCGGCTGCCGCATGAATCCATCATACTGACCGAGAAAGCTATCGATATCTTCGATGGTAGGTTCGCTTGCAATCAAATCCTCGACATCCTTGCGAAAGACTTCAGCCATTGAGCCGGCCAGGAATATTTCACGATTGAAGGATTTGTCCATGATTTCATAACCTCCGCTATGCAGGGTTTCAGTACTGTTGTCTGGCGTAAATTCGACAACACTGTATTGGTCACTGTTATAGATCAGATTCATGTGCACGCTCTCCATATAAAAGTCCTGCTTCGGAAACAAACATGGCGCTATTGCGATGGTATTTCAAGGTCTATTGCAAAAACGATACAGAGCCGGTT
>JAQGNR010000119.1 GCA_028291765.1 Herbaspirillum sp. | reverse complement strand
CGCACAAACATCCGCCACAGCCCGCCGAAGGAAGGAGCGAGCTTCTTCCAAATTTTCACAAAAACCCCGTTCGACTATTCAGGACGAACGGGGTTTCTTTAAAACTTCACAAACCCCGTTCGTCCTGAGTAGCCGCAACGCGGCGTATCGAAGGATCACCTCAGCAGCTAAAACTTAAAGGACCCACAACCTGTCATTAATGCCTATGCTGCCCCGGCCCATCACCGTGCGTATGCCCATGGTCGTGCCCATGTCCATGAACATGCCCGTGTCCATGCTCTTTAACATGCGGACGATATTTCAAATCATTGCGCGCATTGCCCAGCGGCGTACGCGGGTCCTGGCTGAACACCAGCGACTTGACCGTCACCGGCACGGTTTGCGACGGCATGCGGATACGGCCCAGATCGATGTAATCAAAATCCCACAGCACGATCCCGTCGATCACCAGAATTTCGCTGATGATGTCCATTTCGTCGCGCAGTAGATTACCCAGCGTATTGGCCAGATCGCCATCCAGAATCAGGTACAGCGGCAATTTTTGCGCAAGCGTGCTGCGCATCGCTTGTACGATGCCGGTGGCAAACGCGAAGATGCGCTGATACGAAGGCGCGCCGCTCCAGCGGAAAGCCAATGCCACTTCGGACTCGCCTTCAACCAGATCGAAAGACTTAAAGTGATTGCGAATCGCCTGCGCCAGTTGATCGGGATCGATCTCGCCGCTGGTGTCGTAGCTCGGCTGCAGCACTTGCAGATTGCGCTTCGGCAATAATTTGCCGGGACTGGAAATATAGGTGGTGTTGCCGCTCAGTTGCACCGAATACTCGGAGGCGCCCAAGGCGGTGGCGCGGATGCATTCGCCGGCCGGCAACAGCGTCCAGGGCAATGCGCCGCCTTCGATCTTGCGACGCAATGCCGAGCCCAGCTTGCGGCCCATGTCGCCGAAATCGCGCTGCTCGCGGTCGTAGACATATTCAGCCACGCCGCCGGAAAACATCACGCCTTCGATAGAACCGAAATTTTCCAGCGGATCAGTCAGACGCAACTGTTCGACATCTTCCGATAGTGACGACGCGCTGACCGCCGCAATCAATGCCTCGGCCATCCAGTCCGCCACTGTTTCCATGTCTTTGACGGAAGCGGTGTCGCCGAGCTTCCAGTCGAATCCGGCCGCATGCGCCAGATAACGGCCGGTCGGGTCCAGCCGCACAATCTTTTGCGCTGCATCGACCACCAGCAGGCGGCCGCCGATATGCACCGCCGCCGTACCTTTGACTTTGCCGTCTTCGACAATGGCCAGCTTGGTGGTGCCGCCGCCGATATCGATGTTCAGCACCCGCTTGCCCAAATCATGCGATGCGCGCGCCGCGCCCGAACCGTAAGCCGCCAGCATCGATTCCATATGATGGCCGGCGGTAGCGCAAACGAACTCGCCGCCCATCTCGGCCAGCATGGTCGAAATACTCTGCGCATTTTCCCGCCGCAAGGCCTCGCCGGTCAGAATCACCGCGCCGGTATCGATATCGTCGGGATGCAAGCCGGCGCCTTGATACGCTTCATCGATGATGGCGCCCAAAGCAGCTTCGTCGATGCGGGTCTCGCTTTGATAAGGCGTCAGCGCCACCGGCGACTGGAACAGGGTTTCGCGCGACACCACGAAATAACGGCTGCACAGATCTTCACCCATGCGACGCAACTTGATGCGCGAAAAAATAACCTGAGTACCCGATGAACCGATGTCGATACCAACGCTCACCAGGGACACATGATCTTGTTGCCATACCGGATTGTCTTCCAGCGAGCCTTCTTCGACATCGAAATCATCATGGTCATGATCGGCATCTTCGCCTTCTGCATGTACATGATTGAATTCCTCGCCGTACATATGGTCGCCGATGCTATGGGCGGCCTTGGGTTTCTGATCTTGATTATCCGACATGTGTAATTCCAGTTTTGGGTACTTGAATAAGGTGCTAGATCTTGAACGATTCGAGCGTTTCCGGTGCGAACAAATCTTTCGGCGTCAGCAATTTCTTGGACAGGCCTTGCTCGAAGTGATAGCGCAGGAAGGTCGATAAAGTCTTTTCGTTTTCTTTGAAACCGTAAGGCCAGAAATTTTCGCCCATCACGCGGCGTGTTTCTTCCACATGCGCGGTAAGGAAGGGCAGCATGGTTTTTAGCGCGGCGGTTTCGTACAGGTCTTTATACGTTTCTTGCTGCGCTTGCGCGAATGCCTTGTACAGCGATTGGGCAACCCAGCGATCTTTTTCGTAGACCTCGCGGCGGATCACCAGTGTGTGCATGATCGGGAAGATGCCGGTGCGTGTGTAATATTCCTGCTCGACCGGCACGAAGTTTTCGAACAGACGTTTCACTTTGCCGCCACCGGTGTGGAACGTCGACGGCATGCGTGCTGTATACAGTGCATCGATTTCGCCGGTAACCAGCATCGAGGCCAGCGTTTGTGTCGGGCCTATGCTTTGCACTTTGATATTGGACGGCAGATCGAGTTTCAGCTTTTCGTCGCGATTGGGCTCTTCTTCGCCGCCGGTGTAATACGTCACGCTATCGACCGGCACGCCGTATTCGTCGGACAGCACACCGCGAATCCAGACCGGTGCGGTCATTTGATATTCCGGATTGCCGATTTTCTTGCCGATCAAATCCTTCGGCTCTTTGATGCCGCTGTCGGCATTCACATAGATGCAGGAATGGCGGAAAAAGCGGGAGGGGAAAATGGGGATGGCGATGAACGGGCTGTCTCTGAACAGGGAGACTGTGTACGACGACAGCGACATTTCGGCAACGTCGAATTCGCGATTGCGCAGCATGCGGAAAAATGTTTCCTCAACCGGCATGTTCAGGTAATTCAGATCGATGCCGTCCGGTTGAATAGTGCCATCCATCAAACTGCGCGTGCGATCGTAATTCCAGCAACCCAGGCTTAGTCTCAATTTTGACATTTGTGTTCTCGTTCTTGTATTGGGAAATTAGGTTCTTTGGATCTTTTGGGGCTTTTAAAATTCTTTAATTTTTACCTGCGGTGGTGACCCTTCGACACGGCCTGCGGCCTGCTCAGGGCGAACGGAGGTTTTGAAAATTTTAAAGAATCACTGATTAAGTAAATAAGGAAGTGCTGAGTAAGTGGTGCTGGCGGTTCAAGCTATGGACGAGAAGCGGAACCGTACTTTAGTACGGTGAGCATCGCAGTCCGTAGATTGGGCCGCCAGCACCGCTTAATCAGTGCTTCCTAATAAAACGCATCGTAATGCACTTGCCCCCCCGGCACCTTCTGCTGCATCAACATGGTCTGCACTGCCTGCGCCATCATCGGCGGTCCGGCAAAATAGATTTCATGCTCCGTCAACTTGGCGCCATGCACTTCCAGCGCCAGCTCATGCACAAAGCCGACCTTGCCGGGCCAGTTGTCCGGGCTGGTCGAGTCCGGCATCGAAATGATCGGATGGAAGAAAAACCGTTCGCCATAACCGGGCAGCGCCTGGATCAAATCTTCGCCGCAGATATCGCGCGCGCCGCGGCCGCCGTAAAACAGATGCAGCTTGATGCCGGACATCGCGCTGTTAGCCGCCACGCCGCGTGCGATCGATACCATCGGCGCCAATCCGGAACCGCCGGCGATGCAGACGATGTCGCGTGGGCTGTCGGTGCGCAGATACGCCAGGCCGTAGGGGCCGTCGATGCCGATCTTGTCGCCGATTTGGACCTGATCGAACATGGCGGCGGTACCGGCGCCCTGCGGTGTGCGTTTGATCTGGAAATGCCAGCTGCCGTCAGGCTCCTGCGCCAGATTCGACATCGAATAAGCACGCGGGCCGTTCACGCCGGGAATATGCAGCAAGGCATATTGGCCCGGCAGGAATGGCACCGGTGTATTCAGTTTGAAGCGGAATTCGCGGATGTCGTGCGTCAAGTCACGTGTTTCGCCCAGCGTGGCATCGAAGCGTTGCGGCAGACAACCGGTCTGGTATTGCGGACCTGGACGCGCCTTGATCGTACAGTCGCCGGTAGGCCGCGACTGGCAACCGAGAATGCGGGCGCGAGCCCGATCGCGTTCGTTCAATGCCGGCGCTTCAGGCCAGTTCGAGACGACATCGCCGCTGACCAGTTCAATCTTGCAGGTGCCGCACGAACCGACGTTGCATTCGTATGGCATGCCGATACCGGCCCGCAAGGCCGCACGCATGATGGTGTCGTTTGCTGCACAAGTAAACTGTTGCTCGCTCCCGGCAAGCGCTATCTTAAACGTATCAACTATGATGGACTCCAAGGGGAAGTAAATTCGCGTTAAAAACGCATAAAAAAATCACAACCGGACCTCGCCAACAACGCCGACCACCGCTGCGCCTGCCGGGTCGCAATCAACCCAACTGATGCATACGCGCCGTACGCAGCGGCCGATAACCAAGGCGACCGGAAATGGCATCGGCAGCATTGACGACATCCGGTACAAACGACGTCAACACTTTTTTGGTGAGACGATGCGCCGGACCGGCGATACTGGCGGCGGCAACGACAACGCCGAAATGATCCCGCACCGGCGCCGCGAGACTGCGCACGCCGAGTTCGTTTTCTTCGTCGGCAATCGCGTAACCGCGCGCCCGGATGAGCGCCAGCTCTTGCCGGAACTCTTCCGGATCGACAATCGTATTGGCCGTCATTTCCTTAAAACCTTCGGCAAACAGATGTTCCAGCGCTTCCTCCGATTGAAACGCCAGCATCACTTTGCCTGCCGCAGTGGAATAGGCCGGCTTGCGCATGCCGACTTCCAATGTCATGCGGATCGCCTGCTTGCTCTCAAGACTATTGATGTAGACGATGCTGGCATGATCCAGTATCGCCAGATGCACCGTTTCGCCGGTCTTTTCACGCAACTCCATCAGGAACGATTTGGCTTCGGTGGAAAAATCCATCTTGCGCCGCACCAGCGAACCCAATTCAAATACAACCAGCCCTAAACGGTATTTACCGCTTTCGGCGTTTTGTTCCAGCATGCCCGCTTCCACCAGCGTACTGGCCAGGCGATGCACCGTGCTTTTCGGCAACTGCAGCCGCTTACCGAGATCGCTGATGCCGATTTCATATCTATCATCCGAAAACACCTTAATAAGCCGGATAGCATTTGCTACTGACGACAATCGTGTTTTCGGCTTGGCTACTTTGCCTGCCGTGACTTTCAGTTCCATATATTTAAACTTCTTTCCGTTATGCAGAACGCAGTCTATCAATGACAACTTCTCTTTTCAAGGCACAAACAAGATTTGCAATAAATTTCAACTGAAAATTAAAACCGGCGTTATTTCGTAAAAAACAGGGTATTCCACATTTTTTCCCATTTCGCACTTTCATCGAGCACCGTCGCCGCCTCGGTCATCACATACGGGAAATTATTCAACGGCGTCTTTACTTTCGGATTGGTAGGCACGCGCCCCATATCCGCAAACATTTTCTGCCCTTCCGGCGACAGCACAAAATCGGCAAACAGCAGTGCTGCGTGCGGATGGGGCGCATCCTTGGCTATGCCGATGGCCTCCGGCCGTCCAATGACCGGCTGGACCGGAACCCAATCGACCGGCGCGCCGCGCATTTTCAGCGATTCCGCGTTGGCGTTATAGCCCGTCAGCGCCACCGGCGCATCACCGGTGGCCACCATCTGCGCCAGCAAAACATGGCCCATGCGCATCTCAGGATGCATGGCTGCCAGACTCTGGAAAAACTTCATCCCTTTGTCGTTGCCCATGGTCTTGATAATGGTTGCCATCCATTCGGCATCGGTCGATTCGATGCTGAGCTGGCCTTGCCATTTCGGATCCAGAAAACCTTCATAAGTGGCCGGCATGTCCGCCCGCTTGAACTTATTGGTATTAAAGACCACCACAAAAAACTCCTGCCGGTCGCTCACCCATAAGCGATTCGGCCCGATTGCCGAGGGCGGAAAATCAGCCAGATAAGGGCTGTAAAATTCCGACAGCAATCTTTCCCGCGCCATCATTTCGACTTCGGGACCATTGGTTTCCATCACATCGGCCACATGGCGTCCTGCCTGGCCCTCGCTTACCGCGCGTTGCACCACTTTGTCGCTGGTGGTGCGCCAGAGGGACACTTTGATGCCGTATTTCTTCTCGAATGCCGCAGTCAAAGGCACCGATTCATTGGTCGACAGCGAGGTGTAAAGGGTCAGCGTGCCCTCCTTCCTGGCCTGTTCCAGCAATTGCTGGTCACGATCGGCGCCGCGATACATATATATGGCGTCATTCGGACCGGGCGTCGCCGGCGCACTCAATGCCGTACCTGAGAACAGCATCGCAACCGTAAATCCTGCAAAGCCGCTTAGCCATTGCAAGTATCGAATGCCCCGTCCGCCGATATCGATCATGTCCGCTCCAAGGTAACGCTATTTTTATAGTTATCGCTCAATCCCGCCGGCCATCGAACAATCTACCGAAAGGGAATTCGCTAAAACACATTGTAGGGCGGATTATCAATTCTCGCAATAAATGAAACGACGTTCCATATAAAAGAACTTTTATGATCGGCAATATTACACGCAATCCGCGAATCCATCTGTGGCCATGATCAAGCGCCGTAAATTGCCCGGTTCGCTCGATGCATGCGCGCCGTCCGGCACGATGTGCAAGGTCGCTTGCGGCCACGCGCGCGCCAAGTCCCAAGCACTGGCCGGCGGCGCGATAACGTCATAGCGCCCCTGCACGATGACGCAGGCAATACCGTGCAGCAGATGGGCATTGGCAATCAGTTGTCCTTCTTCCAGGAAGGCGGCGTGTTTGAAATAATGGCACTCGATACGGGCCAGCGCGAGCTGCGCCGGATCGCTCTCGGCATAGGCGGGCGCTGCCGGCAACAATGTAGTAAGACGGTCTTCCCAAGCGCACCAGGCGCGGGCTGCACGCATTTCGGTGGCGGCATCGCTGCAAGTCAATTGTTCGTAGTAGGCGCTGATCAGGTCGTGCCTTTCGCCCGGCGCTATCGGCGCCAGGAATCGCTCCCATTCATCTGGAAAAAGATGTGAAACGCCATTCTCATACAACCAGCGCAATTCGCTGCGCCTGGCCGTAAATACACCGCGCAGCACCATCGCCCGCACGCGCTCAGGGAAGCGTTGTGCATAAGCCAGCGCCAGCGTCGCGCCCCATGATCCACCCATCAATACCCAGCGTTCGATGCCGCAATGAACGCGCAATTTTTCGATGTCCTCGATCAGATGCTCGGTGGTGTTGTCGGTCAAACTGCCGAACGGCGTCGAACGGCCGCAACCGCGCTGATCGAATAACACGATGCAATAACGTTGCGGATCGAACCAGCGCCGATCGGTTTTGGTACAGCCGCCGCCGGGGCCGCCGTGTAGAAACAGGGCCGGCGTGCCGAGTGGATTGCCGCACATTTCCCAATAAATGCGATGGCCGCCGCCCACCGCCAGACTACCGCTGGCGTAAGGCGCAATCGACGGATAGCGCCGCGGCTCGCGCTGCGTGCCGTGATGACGATAGTGCGCGCCGTGATCCGCCATCTCAGGCGACAAATGCCAGCCCGGAGAGCCCGTGGCTGCAATCCCGGTCTCGGTTTTTATTTTGACGCATTCTCTTTCCTTCGCAATAACGTATGGGGAACGATGTTCCTATATAAGGAACGTCATTCCCATTGAGCGAGCCATGCTAAATGGCACGATATGAAAAGTCAATTCGCGGCAAAAACGCCCTGAAATAGAGCGCGATCAGACCACATAAATTCCTTCATAAGGGACATCGTTCCTATATGCAGAAACTCTATTGACACACCCCAAGTCGAACCCTATGATCATTTCCAAAATATAAAGCGAGTAACCGTACCGCCCGAGCCGGCGGATTGTTGCGCTACAGAAGGAGACAAAACCCATCCATGATTCGACGGTGCTGCACCGTCGCGCGAAGTTCGGCACTCCGGCCTACCGTCCGACGCTGCGCCTGCCTCACCCCACCGCCTTCGATGCCGTTTCGATTCTCTTTTCAGACAAGGAAATACGTTTCATGATCCGAACCGTCACAGGAGATTTTACCGATATCAACGGCCCGATTCTCTGCCACGAACATTTGCAAATCGATTTGTGCTGTCAGAAAGGCCCCGCTGTTGTGCTGGGCGAAGCCGATCAGGATGACGTCATCAACGACCTGACCAAGGCCATGCAGTTCGGCTTGAAAGCGGTGGTCGATCTGAGTGTGCTCGGTTCCGGACGCAATGTGGCCGTGCTCAAGCAAATCAGCCAACGCGCCGGGCTGCCCGTGATTTGCGCTACCGGTTTCTATTGGGACCCCATGCCGCCGCTGGTCTACGAGGTTTCCGTTGAAGCACTGCGCGACATCATGATCGAGGAACTGACAGAAGGCATTGAAGGCAGCGGCATCCGCGCCGGCGTCATCAAGATCGGCACCCATCACGAGATCATCCCGCAAGCAGAACGCCTGTTCCAGGCCGCTGCACTCGCCTCGCTGGCCACCGGCGCTGCGGTGATCACGCATACGTCAGCCGTCGAGCAGGCGTTCTGGCATCTCGATACATTGGAACGCGCCGGCATGGATCCCTCGCGCATTCTGATCAGTCACATGGGCGCCGCCAAGAACATTGCCGAACTGATTGCAGTGGCTCGCCGCGGCGCACTGATGGGCATCGATAAAGTCGGTTTCATCGCGCGCCGCTCCAATGCCGAACTGGCAGATCTGGTGCGCGATGCCTGTGAAGCCGGTTTGGCGTCGCAGATCATCTTGTCCTCGGACGTGGCGCGCCGGGATCGCCTGATGCGCTACGGCGGCTCCAGTTACGGCGCGGTGTTTGCCGATTTCTTCCCGATGCTGCGCGAGCGCGGCGTCAGCGCCGAGCAGATCGACGTCATGATGCGCCAGAACCCGCAGCGCATTCTGCAACTATCAAAATAATCAGAAAAATAAAACCGGATTAAAGGGGGCAATATATGCAGCGACGCTTTGGACACCTCGAACACTTCCGCCGCTTCTGCTATTTCTTTTGCCTGACCCTGACCATCTGCGCCGCCGCTTCCGCCGACGCGCAAAGCGCTGCGAATGCAAGCGCTGCCTCATCCGCTACAGCAGGCGCTGCCGCCATCAATATCGCAACCTACGATGGCCCCGATCGCATGGAGCGGCTGATTGCCGGCGCCAAAAAAGAAGGCACGCTGACCTTGTACACCTCCATTGCCGCCAGCGATGTATCGCTGATGACCTCGGTCTTCCAGGAAAAATATGGCGTCAAAGTGGTGGTCTGGCGCGCGGCCAACGACAAGGTCCTGCAACGCGTCATGGCCGAGCAGGGCGCGCATCGCTACGATGTCGATTCGGTGCAAATTGCCAGCATCGAACTTGAAGCGCTGGCGCGCGAAAATGCACTGCAGGAAGTCAAGACGCCGGCTTTCGCCGATCTGATACCGGGCGCGGTGCCGAAACATCATCAATGGGCGGCGCATTATCTGAACGTCTGGGTCCAGGCCTATAACACCAGCAAAGTGCACAAGGCCGAATTGCCGAAGACCTATGCCGACCTGCTTGAGCCGCGCTGGAAAGGGCGGCTCGGCATCGAAGGCAATAGCCAGGACTGGTTCTATACCGTCATAGGCGGCATGGGCGAAACAGCCGGCCTCAAATTCTTCCGCGACCTGGTGGCCGCCAACGGCATTTCCGTCCATAACGGCCACTCCCTGCTCAACAACATGGTGGCCGCTGGCGAAGTGCCGCTGGCCCTTACCGATTACAACTACATGCCGCAACAGGCCAAACAAAAAGGCGCGCCGATCGATTGGTTTGTGATCGAACCCGCGATTGCGCGCGCCAACGGTATCGCAGTGGCCGCGCATGCGCCGCATCCCTACGCTGCAACGCTGTTCGATGAATTCGTATTGAGCGAAGACATGCAGCGCGCGTTGAGCAAGAGCGGTTACGTGCCGACCAATAAGAATGTCGAATCGCCGATGAAAAAGACGCCGCTCAAATTGGTCGATACCGGTAAGGCATTGGATAACAGTGAAAAATGGACTGCTGCTTTTAACAAGATCGTCAAGGGTGTGAAATAGATGTAAGTAAAGGATTCCGTAATCATCGCACCATCTTCCCCGGCACCACCGCAACACCGCCGGGCTTTTCAAAATCAGGAGCGTTAAATGAGTAAAAGACTTGAAGGCCGGGTAGCAATCGTCACCGGCGGCGGACACGGTATCGGCAAAGCCTACGCAACACGTCTGGCATCCGAAGGCGCAAAAATCGTCATCGCCGAGATCGACGAAAAAGCCGCGCTGGCGGTCGCCGAAGAGCTGAAGGCGGCCGGCCACGATGCGCTCGGTGTCGGCACCGATGTGGCCGATCCGGCCAGCCTGGAAAAAATGGTGGCGGCGGCGCTGGAAAAATTCGGCCGCATCGATGTGCTGGTCAACAATGCGGCGATCTTCGCCACCGTGCCGATGTCGCGTTCGCCGTTCGATCAAATCACAATCGCCGAATGGGATCGCATGATGAGCGTGAACGTGAAAGGCACCTGGCTGGCCAGCTGCGCCGTGATTCCCCAAATGCGCAAACAGGGCTACGGCAAAATCATCAACATCAGTTCCGGCACCGCACTCAAGGGTTCGCCCAGCCGCATTCATTACGTAACCTCCAAGGCCGGCATTCTGGGCTTCACCAAGACCCTTGCCAACGAAGTCGGCAAGGACAATATCTGCGTGAACTGCGTGGCGCCGGGTAGCACGCTGTCCGAAGAAAATCCAGACGAAGACATCATCAAGATGCGCACGCAGGCCTCGTCGGGCCGCGCGTTGAAACGCGTGCAAAGCCCGGATGATTTGACCGGCGCGATTGTCTTCTTTGCCTCGGCCGACAGCGATTTCATTACCGGCCAGACCCTGGTGGTCGATGGCGGATCTTGCATGCATTAATTATTTTTCCCGCATTAAATTTGACGTTATCTAATTTCGACATTAGGAGTTCCAAATGAGTTTGAGCGATCCATTTGCGCTAGAAGTTTTAAAACGCGCCGAGCAGGAAACCGAAGGCTGGAAGATGCTGATCAACAACAAATTTGTCGGCGCCAAATCCGGCAAGACCATGAGCTCGATCAATCCGGCGCATGACGAAGTACTGGCCCAGGTGCCGGCCGCCGATGGCGATGACATTCAAGCCGCCGTCGATGCCGGCAAAGCCGCCTTCCCGGCCTGGAGCCAGATGCACGTCGATGACCGCGCCAAATATTGCAAACAGTTCGCCAACAAAGTACGCGGCGTCGCCAAAGAGCTGGGCATGCTCGACGCCATCGACAGCGGCAATTCGTATCTATCGATGGTGGACGATGCCAGGAAAGGCGCTTCGCTGCACGATTTCTTCTCCGGCCTGGGCATGGAAATGAAAGGCGAAACAATTCCGACGCCTGGCGGCGGGCTCGATTACACGCGGCCGCAACCCTTTGGCGTGATCGGCCGCATCATCCCGTTCAATCATCCGATTTCATTCGCCGCCGGCAAGATCGCACCGGCCCTGATCGCCGGCAATACCGTGATCCTGAAGCCCGGCGATCAAACCCCCTTGTCAGCCTTGTGGATGGGCAAACTGATCCAGGAATGCTTTCCGCCGGGCGTGGTCAATATCGTCAGCGGCGAAGGCGCGGTCTGCGGCAACGCCATCGTCGCGCACAAGCAAGTGCGCCGCATCGCGTTTACCGGCAGCGTCGAAACCGGCCGCGCCATCACGCGTGCGGCCGGCATCAAGAGCCTGAGCCTGGAGTTGGGCGGCAAGAATCCGCTGATCATTTATCCCGACGTCGATATCGAAAAAGTTGCTGCGGCTGCGGTGGCCGGCATGAACTTCACGGTATCGCAAGGCCAATCCTGCGGCTCGAACTCGCGCGTTTTCGTGCATAGCACGATCAAGGAAAAATTCATCGAAGCAGTATTGGCGCGCTCGGCCAAAATCGTCATCGGCCTGCCGGAACTGGAAGCCACCGGGATGGGGCCGGTCGTCACCAAGCGTCACTACGAACGCGTCATGGCTTATATCGCAGCGGGCAAGCAGGAAGGCGCGCGCCTGCTGCGCGGCGGCGGCCATGCGCCCGGCGATGCGTTGAAAAAAGGCGCGTTTGTCGATGTCACGATTTTCGATCAGGTGAAGCACGGCATGAAGATCGAACGTGAAGAAATCTTCGGACCGGTGATGAGCATCATCAGCTGGGATGACGAGAAGAAGATGCTGGAAGACGTCAACGACAGCGATTACGGCCTGTGCTGCAACATCTGGACCAATGACATTTCAACCGGCCTGCGCATGGCGGACGCGGTTGAATCGGGTTATGTCTGGATCAACGGCCACGGCGGCAAACGCTTCAAGGGCGCCCCGTTCGGCGGCTGGAAAGACAGCGGCATCGGACGCGAACATTCGATTGGTGAATTGATGAGTTATACGCAGATCAAGAATATTAACGTTTCGTATTGATGCGGTAGGAGACAGCGGTACGCGGCCTCGGAGGTGATCCTTCGATACGGGCTTTGCCCTACTCAGGACGAACGGGTTTTTTTGAAAATTTAAGGGAAAACCGCTCTACCTACTTAGGACGAACGGGGTTTCTTTAAATTTTCACAGAAACCCATTTAGGCCGGAGCGAGGCGAATGGTTTTTTTCCTAAATTTTCACAAAACCCCCGTTCGTCCTGAGTAGGGACGTAGTCCCGTATCGAAGGATCACCTCCGCAGGTAAAACTTAGAGAATTTTAAAAATACAAGAGGACAACATGCACAACATCACACCCTCACCCCCGATTCAATCGGCTGCAAACCCGCACCTGCAGACACGCCCTCTTTCACCGGCGCTGGGCATCGAAGTCAGCGGCATTGATCTATCGCAAGCGATGGACGACGCCACATTCAAAGCCCTGCAAGATCTCTGGTACGAACATTGCGTCCTCTGCATCCCGGGCCAACAACTGGGCGATCTGGAACAGGTGCGCTTTGCCGAGCGCTTCGGCGAGCTGGCGGTCACCTTGCATGAATACGAAGCCGGCAAGATACATCCTGCATTGATGTACGTTACCAACGAAAAGAAAGACGGCAAATTCGTCGGCGCCTTGCCGGACGGCGAAATGTATTTTCACTCCGATATGTGCTATCTGGAGCGTCCCTCCATGGCGACCATGCTGTATGCGATGGTGATCCCGGCGGCCGGCGGCAATACCTTGTTCGCCAATATGTACAAGGCGTATGAAGCACTGCCGGAAGCAAGCAGAAAACGCCTGGATGGCTTGAAGGCGGTCAATACTTACGATCCCGGCAACAGCAACTATGCGGCCATGCGCACGCGCATGCCATCATCGGCCACCTCGCCGACGGCGCGCTCGTATGCGCATCCGATGGTGTTTACCCATCCGGCGACGGGCAAAAAAGCGCTCTATATCAACCGCTTGATGACCGAATCCATCGTCGGCATGGCGCGCGACGAAAGCACGGCGTTGCTGGAGTCGCTGTTCGATCATCAGGAGCAAAAGCAATTCATTTACGAACATCGCTGGACGCCCGGCGAGGTCATCATCTGGGACAATCGTTGCACGCTGCATGCACGTACCGATTTCAGCGCCACGCAATTACGCAAGCTGCGGCGGGTAACGGTAAAGGGCGGCAAGCCCGTTTAAAAAAATCGATTACCTGGCTTCAAAACGCTTATTTTTAAACGATCTAAAGGGGACGCCATCATGCATCGTTTCATCCGTGTAGCTGCTTTTGTTTTTGCGTTGATTTTCACGTTTTCCTTCACTGGGGCCGGCATCTCGCCGGCGTTCGCCGAAGCGCCTTATCCGAACCGGCCGATCAAGTTGATCGTGACGTATCCGGCCGGTGGCGGCAACGATCTTATCGCCCGGATTTTTGCGCAGAAATTGACGCAAACGATGGGCGAGTCCGTGATCGTCGAAAATCGGGTCGGCGCCGGCGGCACCATCGGCACCAATTTTGTGACGAAAGCGGCGCCGGACGGCTATACGATAGTCATCGTGGCGCCGCCATTCGTTATGGCGCCCACGCTATATCCGAACCTGCCTTACGATACCTTGAAGGATCTGGCGCCGATTACGGTGATCGGCTCGGTGCCGAATTTGCTGGTGGTGAATCCTTCGGTGCCGGTGAAATCGGTCAAGGAACTGATCGACTATGCGCATAAGAACCCGTCCGGCGTCAGCGCGGCAACGCTCGGCAGCGCCACCACCCAGCATCTTGCGGCGGCGCTGTTCAATTACATGTCCAAGAGCGACATTCTGCTGGTGCCGTATAAAGGCAGCGCGCCCGGCATCAATGATTTGCTGGCCGGCCATGTACAGATGATGTTCAACGCCATGCCCTCAACGCTGCCTTATGTGAAAGCCGGCCAGCTGCGCGCCTTGGGCATGACCGGTCTCAAGCGTGCATCGATGGCGCCCGATATTCCGACGATTGCCGACACGTTGCCGGGTTATGAAATCTCCACGTGGTATGGAATATTGGCCCCGGCGGGGACGCCGCCGGCCATCATTAATCGCCTGCACGATGAATTCCTGAAGGTGAGCCAAATGCCAGACGTCAAACAGAAATTGTTGGATATGGGGCTAGATATCGAGATCTCGTCACCCGCCTCCTTTGGTGCATTGATCACTAAGGAAATGGCGAAGTGGGCCAATGTTATGAAGATCGCTCACGTTACTGCGGATGATTAGATTTCTTTAAGTTTTACTTGCGGAGGTGATCCTTCGATACGCTGCGCTACTCAGGACGAACGGAGTTTTTTTAAAATTTTCACTAAACCCCGTTCGATCTGCTTACGGTTTTTCTTTAAAATTTTCACCAAAACCCCGTTCGTCCTGAGTAGCGCAGCGTGCTTTTCCGACAGTCCTGAGTAGGCCATGGGCCGTATCGAAGGAAGGATCACCTCCGTAGGCAAAATTCATAAAACCCGTTTCCCATCAGCGCCAAACTAACTATCCATCCCACCCAGGCAGATATATTTAATCGTCAGATAATCATCAATGCCGTAATGCGACCCCTCACGTCCCAAGCCCGATTGCTTGACGCCGCCGAAGGGTGCAACCTCGTTTGAAATCAGGCCTGTATTAACGCCCACCATGCCGCTTTCCAAGCCCTCTGCAATGCGCCAGATGCGGCCGATGTCGCGCGAATACAGATAACTGGCGAGGCCGAATTCGGTGTCGTTGGCCAGCGCCAGCACCTCTTCTTCCGTTTCAAAACGAAACAGCGGCGCCATCGGTCCAAAGGTTTCTTCGTTTGCTACGCGCATACCGGAAGTCACTTCAGTGAGCACCGTGGGTTGAAAAAAATTGCCGCCCAGCGCATGACGCCCGCCGCCCAGCAGCACGCGCGCGCCTTTTGCAACCGCGTCGGCGATGTGTTCCTCGACTTTGGCTACCGCGTCCTGATTAATCAACGGCCCCTGGGTCACGCCGGCATCGTGCCCATTACCTACTTGGATGCGTTCGACTGCGGCGACCAGTTTTTGCGCAAACGCATCGTAGACACCGGCCTGAACGTAGAGTCGATTGGCGCAGACGCAGGTCTGACCGCCATTGCGGTATTTCGATGCGATCGCGCCTTCTACCGCGGCATCGAGATCGGCGTCGTCAAACACAATGAACGGTGCATTTCCGCCCAGTTCAAGCGACAATTTTTTGATGGTTGCAGCCGATTGCCGCATCAGCAAGCGGCCGACTCCGGTAGAGCCGGTGAAGCTCAATTTACGCACCACCGGGTTCGACGTGAGTTCGCCGCCGATCACCTCGGGTGCGCCGGTAATCACGTTGAACACGCCGGCCGGAACCCCGGCCTGCTCGGCCAGAGCAGCCAGCGCCAGGGCCGAGAACGGCGTTGCTTCCGCAGGTTTGAGAACCATGGTGCAGCCGGCGGCCAATGCAGGCCCTACCTTGCGCGTGACCATCGCTGCCGGGAAATTCCACGGCGTGATCGCCGCGCAGACACCGATCGCCTCTTTGATGACGATAATCCGGTTGGCCGCTGAAGGCGAAGGAATGACATCGCCATAGGTGCGTTTGCCTTCTTCGGCGAACCAATCGATAAACGCCGCCGCGTACTCGATTTCACCTTTGGATTCATTGAACGGCTTGCCCTGCTCTGTGGTCATGATCGATGCCAGGTCGTCGATATGCAGCAGCATTAATTCGCCCCATTTGCGCAGTATGGCGCCGCGTTCCTTGGCGGTTTTCCGGCGCCAGCCTTTACCTGCCGCTTGCGCCGCTTCTATGGCGCGTTTGGTTTCGTCGACGCCCATCAACGGCACAGTGCCGATTTTCTTGCCGGTGGCGGGGTCTGCGACCGGCATGGTGTTGCCGTTGTCTGCAGCGCACCAGCGCCCGTTGAGGTAAGCCTTTTCAGAAAACAGGAAAGGATTTTTTAGTCGCATCATGATCGGGCCTCAACGGGAGTCGGTTGAAATGAGTTCTGAATATTTTCTGATTCTTACTGCTTATTCGCCGCCCCATCGACGCAACAGCTTGGCGTCGAATCCGAATAAATCCAGCGCCCGGCCGACGGTGTGATCGACAATGGCTTCTACCGAATCGGGCCGGTTATAAAACGCCGGCATGGGCGGACAAATAATCCCGCCGGCTTCGGTAACGGAAATCATATTGCGAAGATGTCCGAGATGCAGCGGCGTTTCGCGCGCCATCAGGATCAGCCGCCTGCGTTCTTTTAAAATGACATCGGCCGAACGCGATAACAGATTGCTGGTGACGCCGGTGGCGATCTCGGCCAAGGTCTTCATGGAGCATGGCGCAATCACCATCCCCATGGTACGGAAGGAGCCGCTGGAAATGGCCGCGCCGATATCGGCATTGGCATACGATACGTCGGCCAGATCCCGAATGTTGGCGATACTGAAATCGGTTTCATATGCCAGCGTCACTTGCGCCGAACGGCTCATGATCAGATGTGTTTCAACTTTGAGTTCACGGAGAACTTGTAGCATGCGAATGCCGTAAACGATGCCGGAAGCGCCACTGATACCGACGATGACGCGAGGACGCTGGTCTGAGGTGTTCTTGTTCTGCATGAATGATCTCGAATTGGCTAATGAATATTTTATTTTAATTGCGATTCTACTTCAGGCTCGCATGCGTTCGTGCGCAGTGCGCCGCTGCGCTCAACGCGACGCGATGCGATGCGATGACGAACATTTAAATGGAACGCCTTTCGCCACCATCAACGTCGACTAGCGCACCTTGTACGAAAGAAGCGCTTGGCGATGCGAGAAATGCGGCCATTTGCCCTATCTCGCTTGGCTCGCCAAATCTGGTAATGCGGCAGGCGCGCAAAAGCGCATCTTGCGCTGGTTCCACCGCGATCCCCTGCGTAGCGGCAATCCGGTTGATATTTCTCGTCAATCGTTCAGTGGCGATTCTTCCGGGATTGATGGCATTCACGCGGACTGAGTCCTGCTGTCCGATCTGAGCGATGGCTTTGGTGAAATGGAGTAAGGCGGCGTTCACAGAGCCACCGATGGCGAACTCGCTTTCGGCTGTCCAGCCGCCGATACCGATGATATTGAGAACCGTGCCCTTACTATCGCGCAAATGCGGCCAGGCAGCCCTGGTCATCCGGACGCAGGCGCGAAATTTCAATGCGAAGCCATCGTCCCAATCCTGCTCGGAAAGCGTAAAAAAATCGCCGCGCGCAGTGGCGCCGGCGTTATTGACGAGGATGTCCAGTTTGCCGAAGGTCTTCACGGCATGCGCAATGGCCGCAGCGGCCGATTCGGGCAAACGCAAATCCGCAGCCACTGTCGTGACGCGGATATTGAAATCGGCAGTTAGCGCCGCGGCCGTACTTTCCAGCAATTCCTGGTCGCGCGCCACCAGACACAGGTTCACACCTTCGCGCGCCAATTCAGCAGCAATCGCCGCACCGATGCCACGATTGCCGCCGGTAATCAGCGCGGCTTTTCCTTTCAGTTGCAGATCCAAGTGTTTTTCCTCCGTAAATGTTGCGAATTAAGGCAACGCTGATTAAGCGCGATGGGCGGCCAATTGCCCTGGCGTGTGGCGGGCTGTTGTGCTCCGTTCATGTCATTCCGGCAGCCTGCGGCCGCCTCCCTTCTTTACTTCACTGCGCACGCCACACGCCAGGGCAATTGGCCGCCCATCGCGCTTAATCAGCGTCGCCTTTCCGCTACCACATCGCTTCGCCGCGCTGCGCACGTTGCAGCATGTCCTGCTGGAACAAGGGCGGGCCGAAGCCAAGCTTCTCGCCGTTGATTTCATAGAAAAACGGCCGGCCGCTCTTCATGCTGAAGTTCTGCATCCATTCCAGCAACTGTTGATCGGGATCGCGGCCGGCGGAGCGCATCAGATAAGCCGGTTGATTGCGCCATTGAATCAGCACAATGATGACGCCGAGTTGCTGCGGCCAGAACGTATCGGGAAACGGGCTGTCCGGCAACATCCAGGCGCAAGTGAAATTGCGGCACGGCGATTGCGGCCGCTCGTCATAGATGGTGCAGCCGCCCTCGCGCACAAAATGGCAAGGCGTGCCCGACTTCATTTCATGTCCTCGAATGGTACCGGCCATCCAGCCGTCGCAGCAGGCGGTACAGGTGCCGCAACTGCGCGCAGAGGACGCAATAGGCACAGTAGCGACAGCCAACTGAATGACTTTGCCACAGCATTTCTTGTATTTTTCGCCGCTGCCGCATGAGCAGGGGTCGTTACGGCCTGGTTTCATTTTTTAATGGTGACGCAAAAGAGATTGCTGCGCTGGCCGGCAGCCGATGTCGCGCATTATCACATGCTCGGGGACTGCCTGCCGTTAAGGGCGTCAGGCGGGCTGTGGCGGATGTTTGTGCGCAGTG
>JAQGNR010000110.1 GCA_028291765.1 Herbaspirillum sp. | reverse complement strand
CGGCACTGGACCCCTATATGCCTGATAGAAGAAGTCAGCGAGCCCGACGGCGCGCCGGTGAAGGCGCGTATCTTCGGCGAAGACCTGGTGGTGTTTCGCGATAGCGACGGACGCGTCGGCGTCATGGATGAACAGTGCCCGCATCGCCGCGTATCGCTGGCGTTGGGACGCAATGAAAATGGCGGGCTGCGTTGCCTGTATCACGGCTGGAAGATGGACGTGAACGGCTATGTACTGGAGATGGTGTCCGAACCGGCGGCCAGCAATCTTGGGCAGAAGATTAAACATCTGGCCTATCCTGTGAAGGAATGGGGCGGCATGGTGTGGTCGTATATGGGGCCCGCAGATGCGGCGCCCGAATTCATCCCGCCGGCCTGGGCGCCGACGGCGGACACCGCTGTCAGCATTGCCAAGGTATTGATTCCGTGCAACTGGGCGCAAGTGCTGGAAGGCGCGATCGATTCGGCGCACAGCTCCAGCCTGCATTCATCCGACATGGTGCCGGCGCGCGTGGGCAGTGCGCAAGCCAATAACAAGAACTGGCTGCGTCCTTCCACCGACAAAGCACCGCGCCTGCAAGTGCAGCGGACTTCTTACGGCTTTCGTTATGCGGCAATCCGCCGTCCAATCACCAATTCCGCCACGCACGACTATATCCGCTCGACGGTTTTCGTGGCGCCCGCCACGGTGCTGATTCCGCCCAACAATCTTTACAACGTCGCCAATATCAATGTGCCGATGGACGATACCAATACGGTCTTTTATTTTATTGGCTGGGGGCATCCGGCACAGACCCCCGAAACCGAAACCTGGCGCAAATTCCTGGGCCAGAGAGTTGGCGTCGATCTGGATCGGCAATATCGGCCGCTGCGCAATCGCGACAATAATTTCTGGCAGGATCGCCAGGCGATGCAGGCGGGTAATTTCACCGGCATTGTCGGCTTTCCGAATCAGGATCTTGCGATGTGGGTCACCATGGGAAATGTTGCCGATCGCAGCCGCGAGCGCCTCGGCGCCAGCGATGTTGCCGTGGTCGATTTTCGGCATCAGATGATCGAGGCCGTGAATGCATTTAAGAACGGCGCGCCGGCGATCGGCACCGGCCCACAGCATATCCCAGCCGATGTTTGCGCATATCAGGCGATTATCCCGAAAGAAATCGATTGGCGTCATTATCCGGTCAAGTACATTTGGGACCAGACCGATGCGCCGGTGCTTGAGCCTTCTTATTCGACGCAGGCGCAGGCGTACAAAGTTGCGCGTGTCGAAGATAAGCCGTTCCTGGTGCGCTTGGCGAAGTCCAATAAAACTATTGAAGTGCCGGTGGGGAAATCGATTCTCGCTGCTGTGAGGGAGCAAGGATGCATTGTCGCATCCTCCTGCGAAAGCGGCACCTGCGGCACCTGCCGTACCGGATTGCTTGCCGGCGAGGCGGAACATCGCGACATGGTTTTAATGCCGGAAGAAATGTCGAGCCAGATTATGATCTGCGTATCGCGCGCCGAATCGGCCGAACTGGTGCTGGATCTGTGAGGGAGAAATTGTGTCTGAGCGCCGGATTCGATTAGGTATCGCAGGGCTGGGCCGGGCTTTCACCTTGATGCTGCCCACCTTCCTGCAAGACGAGCGGATTGAACTGGTGGCTGCCTGCGATCCGAGGCAAGCGGCGCGCGCGCAGTTCGCCGCGGATTTCGATGCCCCTGTTTATGCGGACATTGAAGCATTGGCCGCCGACCCGGCGGTGGACGCCATCTATATCGCCAGCCCGCATCAATTCCATGCCGCCCATGCGCGGGTGGCGGCCCAGCGCGGCAAGCATATCCTGGTCGAGAAACCGATGGCGCTGACGCTGGCCGAATGCGATGAAATGATTGCAAGCAGCACGGCCGCCGGTGTGCATTTGATCGTCGGTCATTGCCATAGCTTCGATGCGCCTTACGCAGCGGCGGCCCGGATCATCGAACGGCGTGAATTCGGGGCGGTGAAGATGATTCAGGCATTGAACTACACGGATTATCTATATCGCCCGCGGCGCCCTGAAGAGCTGGTGACCGGCGAGGGCGGCGGCGCGATCTACAGCCAGGCTTCGCATCAGGTCGATATTGTGCGTTTGCTGGCCGGCAGCCGGGCGATCAGAGTCCGCTCGATACTCGGCAACTGGGATCCGGCCAGGCCGACCGAAGGCGCGTATTCGGCCTTGCTCTGGTTCGAAGACGGCGCCTTCGCATCGATCGCTTATAGCGGCTATGGCCATTTCGATTCGGACGAATGGTGCGACTGGACTGGCGAAATGGGGAATGCGAAAAATCCGGAACATTACAGTCAGGCGCGGCAGCGTCTGAGCGCGATTGCGTCGCCATCGGAAGAGGCGAAATTAAAGAATGCGGGGACTTACGGCGGGCCGGCATATCAGTCGGTGCAGTCGGTGCAGGCTAAAGATGCGCAGCGCAAGTTTCAACATTTCGGCCCCCTGATTGCATCCTGCGAACATGCCGATATCCGGCCGATGCCGGATGGCGTGTTGATTTACGGCGATGCGAAAAAAGAATTTCGCGGGCTCACGCTGCCGGCGGCGCCGCGCTCGGAAGTGATCGATGAACTTTATGATGCCGTCATTCATGGGGTTAAACCCTTGCACGACGGATCATGGGCTAAATCGACGCTTGAAATATGCATTGCATTGCTGCGCTCGGGGCGCGAGCAATGCGACGTCGTTTTGGGTTGAGTTTTATGTGGATATTCTTTGAGCTTTACCTAGGAGGTGATCCTTCGATACGCTGCGCTACTCAGGACGAACGGTGGGTTGTGAAAATTTTAGGAAAACCCCGTTCGTCCTGAGTAGCGCAGCGTATCGAAGGATCACCTCAACAGGTAAAATTTAAAGGATTTAAAAGCACCAAACAAAGTCTGCAGAACCAATCATTTTTTCTTGAGCGGCGGGCTCTCCGAAACCAGCCGTCCCAATTCCCGGGTCGAAGGCATGCGCCGTTCGCTCGATGTTAACGCCGCTTCATCGGCCGCCAGATTTTCAAGCATCGCAAACAATATCTTGCGGATACTCTTGATATCGGCCTCGCTTATCCCCTGCACGCTGATCGCATTGACCTCTTCGGCCAGCGGCACCAGTTTTTCCTTGAGCGCACTGCCGGCGGGCGTCAGGAAGATATAGTTGTTTCTCTTATTTCCGGCCAGTTGCCTACGTGTGATGTAGCCGAGCTTTTCCATCGCGATGATGGCGGCATAGGTCGTGGGTTCCATCACACCGGCCTGCTCGCTCAAAGCCCTTTGCGTCATGCCGTCTTTTTCCCACAGAATGCGCAAAAAAGTCCAATGACCGAATGAAACGTTATGCGCAATCAAGCGTACTTGTAGCGCGCGCACGACTGCGCGCGAGGTATCTTTAATGAGATGGGCAAGACGGTCGTCAAAACCGACTTCCTGCCAATGCTGCAGGATGACTTGCGTGTCGGCTTTTGGGTGGGCTTTCACGTCGGCTTGCGCGTCGGCTTTCGATTTAGGCATGGGTAGTTTCGGCAGTAAATTGACTGATGGATCGTTCGAATACGGCCAGCACCCGCGATTCCACCGCATGCATTTCATCGCTGCCATAGACCCGCGGACGCGGCAGATCGATATCGATCACCGAGGCGATGCGCGTCGGTTTCGGCGTGTAGACCAGAATGCGATCGGCCAGATAACAGGCTTCGACGATATCATGCGTCACGAATACGACGGTGCGCTTGTCGCGCAGCCAGGTCGATACTAATTCGGCCCGCAATTTGCGCGCCGTCATTTCATCGAGTGCGCCGAACGGCTCATCCATCAACAACAGATCCGGATTGCGCACGTAAGCGCGCGCAATACTGACCCGGTTCTGCATGCCGCCGGAAATCTGATGCAGATAAAATTTCTCGTAACCGGAAAGATTCACCAATTCAAGTACATCCGCAATACGCTGCTTTTCATCCGGCACGGCGCGTCCTGTCTCGGCGCGCAAGGCGAATAAAAGATTCTCCTCGACGGTGCGCCAGGGCATCAAGCGGGGTTGCTGGAAGATATAACCGTAATGCGGCTTTTTCTCGGCCACGGAAATCCCATCGACTTTGATCTCGCCACGGCTTGCCTCAAGCAGCCCGGCGATGCAATTCAAGGTCACCGACTTGCCGGACCCGGACGGCCCCAGCAAACAAATGAATTCGCCTTCGGCGACGTTAAAACTAATATCATCGATCACCGTCAGCGGCCCGCTGCCGGTGTCGAATTTCTTGGTCAGGTGATTGATTTCGATATGGCTCATGGCATCCTCAAGCTTTTTTCCAGCGCGTAGCGAACAGCTCTAGCGGCACGATAAACAGGCGATCCGAGACCATCATCAGGAACACCAGCCAGACCGTCCACGCAAACACTTCGCTGGGACGGCTGAATTCCCATGCGGCGTACAAGTTGTAGCCGACACCGCCGCCGCTGGCGCCGCCGGCAAACAACTCGGCCAGCACGCAAATCTTCCAGCACATGCCGAGCATGGAACGGCCGGCGCTCACCAGATAGGGCGTCAGGCTCGGCAACACGATATGCCGCAAAACCATGAAGCGATTGGCGCGCACCGACTGCGCCATGCCCAGCAATAGCGGATCGACGTTTTTCAGTCCGGCAGCCACGTTAAACGACACCAGCGGGAAGGCCGCCACCACGATGGTAAACACCACCGAAGTCTTGGTCAGGCCGAACCAGATCAGCGACATCAAGGCCCAGACCACATATGGCACCGTTTGCGCGAAATTGAGCAGCGGCGCGGTGAAGGTTTCGTATTTCGCCAGCGAAAAGCCGATCAGCGTGCCGGCGATCAGCGAAATGAGTGCTGCGATCAGCACCGATTGAATCGTCGATAAGGTAGCGCTCCACAAGACGCCATCGACGCCGAGCGCCGCAATTTTCCGGAAAATGATGCCTAGCGATGGGAAGACATAAGTTGGTTGCGTATAGGCCACCGCTTGCCAAAGCACGACCAATACCAGAAACGGCAGCAGTTTGATCGCAAACCGCTTGCAGTATTGACTCATGGATGAAGCATCGCCGGCTTTGGGTAAAGTAGAGACAGCTAAAGAGTCAGGCCGGAGGACTGCTTTCATTTTCCGCTTCCTTTTTCAATATCGATTTAAAGCTTCGTCCAGAAGTCAGCTGCTTTAACCGGTTGCTCCAACTGCTTGGCTTCCAGCAAGCGGTCGTACAGGTTTTGCACGGATTTGATGAAGGGGGGCGTATTCTGGGCTTTGATTGCATGCGGTACATACCGATCCAGCAGTTCCTTGGCGGTGGCTTGACTCATCTTCATTTCAGGCATGTGATTGAGGATCGCCTTGGCGGCTTCGTCGGTATGCTGCGGCAAGGATGCCATTGTTTCTTCCATGATCAATACGATTTTCGCCAGCGCCGCCCGGTTTTTATCGAGATATTCTTTGCGGGTGGCCAAGGTCAGCGCGATAAAGGGCTCGTGGAATTTCTGTTCATAGATGTCGCCCGGACGGAACAATAATTTGACGCGTCCGGTTTTCAGTGCCGGCGTCAAAAACGGTTCATAAGTTGTAGCGCCATCGATGTCCCCATTTTCCAAAGCAGTGATGAGCCCCGCCGGCGGCAAGGTCGATACCTTGACGTCTTTCATCAACTCGATGTTTTCTGTTTTGAACGCCAGATACGTGGCGCCGTAGTTGATGCCGGCCAGGGAAACCACGCCAAATTTTTTATCCTTGAAATCGGACGGCTTGGTCAATGTCGAATCCTGCCGTGCAATAACGGCCCAGATATCGGCGGGGACAACGGCGCGCAACACCACGATGGGTACGCCGCTGCCATACAGTTGCGCGGCATTGATGGCGCCCATATTGACGTCGAAATCCAAGCCGCCGGCTTTGAAGATGTCGTATTTCTGATTCGATTGAACGAATGTTTTGAGATCGATGTCCAGACCGGCTTTGGCGAAGGCGCCGTTGTCCAGGGCCAGGCAGAAGGCGGCCGATGAAGCGTCGATGGAGACCGTCGCGCCGACGCGTACTTTGACATTCTCTGCGTGCGCCGGCGCTGCGATGGTAGCGCTCAGGGCCATTGCGCATAGGAATGCGGTGGCGTACCCGGCGGATTTTATGCACTTCAAAAGCGGGCGTGATTTCACATTCATTGTGTTGTCTCCAGAATAGTTTTAGTTTTATGGATTACAGTACTGATCGGAAATTCATGGGGCCATATAGTTAGACCTCTAACAAAGATTAGTCAATTTACGGATTAATGTCTATCGCAGAAGCCATTTACCGATATTTGCGGATGGCAATGTGGCAATAAGCCACACCGGACTAGGCAGCAGCAACAGCGGTAGCAGTAGTAGCAGCCGCCAGCGCGCGTGTTTTCCATAAGCCCCATGGACGCTGCACTTCGCTGTCCATGGTCTTGGCGGTTTTAGCCGCCTCGGCTTCCGAGAGATAGCGCGGTTCGCCCAGTTGTATCGCTTGCAGTTGGGTCGATGCATTGACTTCGGTATACACCGCCCGATAGACCGCTTCGCGAATGCCGGCGCCGACCACGGTCGAGCCGTGACCGCGCATGAGGACGATATCCGCTTGGCCGAGCGAGCGGGCCAATGCCGCCCCCATTGCGCCGGAGCGGATCAGGAGATCGGTGCCGTCGCCGAATTCGTCGGCAATTTCGAACACCGGGGGTTTGGCGCCGATGAAGCCGCACATGTGGCATACCGCGCGCAAGGAGGTTTTCTGCGAAATCGAGAATGGCACCACAGTCGGCGAGTGGCTATGCACGATAGCCATCACTTCGGGGCGCGCCTTATAGATTTCGCCATGGATGAAGCGTTCGAGAAACTGGCGTGGCGCATCTTTATCCACTGCGATGGAATCCAGATCGAATTCGAGCAGGTCTTCGGCCCGCACCAGCCCGGGCGCGAGATTGCGGGATTGCAGGAAGCGGCCGCTGCGCGTGGGGTGACGCATGCTGACGTGGCCGAAGGCATCGACCACGCCCTGGTTGAACAGGATGCGGTTGGCGATGACCAGATCTTCCATGACCTGCGCTTCGACGCCGAGGCGTTGCGCGGCCGCGGCGATCGCGCCTAGTGTTTCGGTTTGGGATTGGGTTTGGGATTGTTCTGCCATGCTTTGTCTCCGGTAGTTTTTAAATGTACGGCTAGAAAGTCTGTACGATAACAGCCAAATCAATAAGACGGTTCAAGGAGACTTCATGAAGTCGATCGATACCAAGGTCGCCATCGTCGGCGCCGGCCCTGCAGGTCTGCTTTTGTCCCATATGCTGCATTTGCGCGGGATTGATTCGGTGGTTGTGGAAGTACGCAGCCGCGCCGAGATCGAGTCGACGATACGGGCCGGTGTGTTGGAGCAAGGTACAGTGGATTTGCTGACTGAAACCGGTGTAGGCGGCCGAATGAAAGCCGAAGGCGCGCTCCATCATGGCATCGATTTAGCCTTCGGCGGCGAACGTCATCGCATTGATTTGACCGGGCTGACCGGCCGCGCGATTACCGTGTATGCGCAGCATGAGGTGATCAAAGATCTGGTCGCTGCACGTCTGGCCGTGAACGGTCAGATCAAGTTCGAAATCGGTAACGTCAGCATCCACGATATCGAATCAGATAAGCCGACTGTAAGGTATGAGCAAGACGGTGAACAGACCCGGATTAATGCCGCGTTCGTCATCGGCGCCGACGGATTCCACGGTGTCTCCCGAGCGCAAATTCCCGATAGCAAGCGTGAAGATTTTTCTCGCATCTATCCATTTGGCTGGTTCGGGATATTGGTCGAGTCGCCGCCGTCTTCGGATGAGCTGATTTACGCGCAGCATGAACGCGGCTTTGCGCTCGTCAGTACGCGTTCGTCGATGGTGCAGCGCCTCTATTTTCAATGCGATCCAAAAGACAGCGCGGGCAATTGGTCCGACGATAGAATCTGGAACGAGCTTCATACACGACTTGAAAGCAACGACGGCTGGAAGCTCAAGGAAGGGAAAATCTTCCAGAAAAATATCATCGGCATGCGTAGCTTTGTATCGCAGCCTATGCAGCATGGCCGCTTGTTCCTGGCCGGCGATGCGGCGCATATCGTGCCGCCAACGGGCGCCAAAGGCATGAACCTTGCGATCGCCGACGTGCGCTTGTTGGCGATTGCATTGGACAGATTTTTCAGAACAGGTAAGCAAGACAAGTTGGCATCGTATACGGAGAGTGCGCTGAAGCGGGTGTGGCGCGCGGAACATTTTTCGTATTGGATGACGAGTATGCTGCATCGCTTTGATGATGCGTCGCCGTTCCAGAAAAAAATCCAGCGTGCGGAGCTGGATTATGTGGTCAACTCCCGTGCAGCCGCAACGGTGCTTGCGGAAAATTATGTGGGGATGGGGTTCGAGGAATAGGGTTCAAACCGGAATGCGCGCTGGTCGCAAATGAGGCGCCGTCAGGCGGACTGTTGCGGGCTGTGGCGGATGTTTGTGCTCCGTTCGTGTCATTCCGGCGGCCTTCGGCCACCTCCCTTCTTTACCTCAC
>JAQGNR010000091.1 GCA_028291765.1 Herbaspirillum sp. | reverse complement strand
GCCGGAATGACACGAACGGAGCACAAACATCCGCCACAGCCCGCAACAGTCCGCCTTGCCCTTCATTACTAAGCAAAATAGCAATTATTCGTCGGCCACACCGCCTATGCTCAGCTCCTGGATTTTGCGCGTAATCGTATTGCGCCCTATTCCCAGGCGGACCGCGGCATCGTTCTTGCGGCCATGCGTATGTTTCAATGCCACCCTGATCAGCGCGGCCTCGAACTGACGTCCCAGCACATCCATCACTTCAGGCTGATCGCGGCTCAGCATCAGAGCCGCTTCCGCTTCAAGCAAGGTGATCCACTGATGCTTATCGCTACCGGCAATTCCGGCCGGCTCGCCGTGTTCGGCCGCTCCCTCGCTATCGGCTCTGGGCGCAGTGACCGGCAATGACATTGATGACATTGATGACATCGATGATATCGATGACATCGGTTCGCTGCTAGGCCGCTCGTCCACCAGATCATGCGGCAAATCCTTGACTTCCACGGTCTGGCCCGGCGCCATCACGGTAATCCAGTTACACAGATTTTCCAGTTGACGCACATTGCCGGGCAATTCGAGTTGCGATAAGAATTGCATCGCATGCGGCGACAAGCGCTTCGCCTCCACGCCGAGCTGGCGCGCGCTTTGGGTCAGGAAGTGACGCGCCAGGATGGTGATATCTTCGCGCCGCTCGCGCAAACTGGGCAAACGCAAGCGGATCACATTGAGGCGATGATATAAATCCTCGCGGAACAAACCCTCGCGCACCCGATGCTCCAGATTTTGATGGGTCGCGGCAATCACGCGTACATTGGCTTTCATCGATTGATGACCGCCGACGCGATAAAAATGACCATCCGAGAGCACCCGCAACAAACGCGTCTGCAGATCGAATGGCATATCGCCGATTTCATCGAGGAACAAGGTGCCGCCTTCGGCCTGCTCGAAACGACCGCGCCGCATGGTCTGCGCACCGGTGAAAGCCCCGCGTTCATGACCGAACAATTCGGATTCCAGCAAGTCCTTCGGGATCGCCGCGGTATTGAGCGCAACAAACGGCTGCGACGCCCGCGGACTATGCTTATGCAAGGCGCGCGCAACCAGTTCTTTACCGGTACCGGATTCGCCGGTGATAAGCACCGTGACATTCGATTGCGATAACCGTCCGATGGCGCGAAACACATCTTGCATCGCCGGCGCCTGACCGAGGATTTCGGTCTCCTCCGCCGCCGCCTGCTCGACATCGGCTTCGCGCAAGCTCTCTTCCAGCGCGCGCCGGATCAGCTCCACCGCTTTATCGACATCGAAGGGCTTGGCCAGATATTCGAAGGCGCCGCCCTGAAAGGCGGAAACCGCCGAATCGAGATCGGAAAACGCCGTGATGATAATGACCGGAATCCCCGGAAAATCGGCTTTCACTGTCTGCAGCAGCTCCAGACCGGATGCGCCGGGCATACGGATATCGGAAACCAGTACTTGCGGCGACTCCGTTTCCAGCGCCAACAGCGCATCGCGTGCACTAGAAAAACTGCGAGTGGCCAGATTTTCGCGCGCTAGCGCTTTTTCCAGTACCCAGCGGATTGACTCATCATCGTCAACGATCCAGATTGGTTTCATATTTGCAGCATTCCACGTTAAAGCACCACCGGTAAGACTAGCCGCCGGCAAATTCACAATCCCTGATTTTTAATATCAGGGAAGTGGTATCAAAATCCTGAAATCGGTACATCCTGGCCGGCTTTCGCATTCGATTACGCCCAGATGCTGCTGCACGAAAGTTTGCGCTAAAGTCAGCCCGAGTCCACTGCCCCCTTCCCGGCCCGACACCAAGGGATAAAAAATCCTGTCCTGGATATCGGGCGCGATACCGGGGCCGTTATCGACAATATGCAAGTCTAGTGCCAGCTTGTAGCGAACCTTTGCCAAAGTGACCTGACGCACTACGCGGGTCTGCAATTTCAGCTCGGCATCGCCGCTGCTGATACGCTCTGTCAGCGCCTGCGCAGCGTTGTGCACGATGTTGAGCATGGCCTGGATCAGCTGCTCCTTATCGCCGCGAAACTCGGGGATCGACAGATCGTAATCGCGTTTGATGACCAATCCTTGTGGAAATTCTGCCAGGATCAGACTACGCACCCGTTCGCACACTTCATGGATATTCACATCGCCGACAATATGCGGACGCCGATGCGGCGCCAGCAAACGATCGACCAGCGTTTGCAAACGATCCGCTTCCTTGATGATGACCTGTGTATATTCTCGCAACTCTTTCAAATGGCGCTCGGGCAACTCCAGCTCCAGCAATTGCGCTGCGCCGCGGATGCCGCCCAGCGGATTCTTGATTTCATGCGCCAGATTGCGGCTCAGTTCTTTATTGGCCTGGCTTTGATCCAGCAAACGCTCTTCGCGATCGAGCTTGAGTTGCTGTACGTTTTCGCGCAGTTCGACCAGTACCGGCATCTCCGGATGATCCAGCGCGGTAATGACCGCATGGACCTGCAAGGGTTCGCGGCCGGCGCGTTCGAGCACCAGATCCAATCGCTTGTCGGCAAAGCGGTGCTCCACCGCTTCCTCGAACAATGGCCCCAGCAAGGCGCCGTTGGTAAACAATTCAGTCAGTTTTTGCTGTGACAGTACCCGGACCGAATTCTCCAACATGTTTTCGGCCGCTGCGTTGGCATAGACGATGCCGCCGGCGGGATTAAGAACAATCACGGCCGAAGCCAGCAAATCCAATCCTTCAAGCGATGGCAGGGAAGATTTCATTGTCATAAATAAAATTATTTAATGGTAATTACTGGAAAGCGTAAAGAATATTCCGTAATACCGACAGCCAATAAAAAAAGGGGAAGCTAGCTTCCCCTTTTTTCAACCGAGCATTGATATGCCTCGTCCGATAATTAAACCAGCATTAAAGCGAATAGTACATATCGAATTCGATTGGATGCGTAGTCATGCGGAAACGTTGCACTTCCTGCATCTTCAAATCGATGTATGCATCGATCATGCTGTCGCTGAATACGCCGCCGCGCGTCAGGAACTCGCGGTCTTTGTCCAGATGCTCCAGCGCTTCGTCCAGCGAGGCGCAGACAGTCGGGATCAACTTGTCTTCTTCAGGCGGCAGATGGTACAGATCCTTGGAAGCAGCTTCGCCCGGATGGATCTTGTTTTGCACGCCATCCAGACCTGCCATCAACAGTGCCGAGAAGCACAGGTATGGGTTGGCCAGAGGATCCGGGAAACGTGTTTCGATACGACGGCCCTTAGGATTGGCAACGTACGGAATACGGATCGATGCCGAACGGTTCTTAGACGAATAAGCCAGCTTGACCGGCGCTTCGAAACCTGGAACCAGACGCTTGTACGAATTGGTGCCTGGATTGGTAATCGCATTCAGTGCCTTGGCATGCTTGATGATGCCGCCGATGTAATACAGCGCAAATTCCGACAGACCGGCATAGCCGTCGCCTGCGAACAGGTTCTTGCCGTCTTTCCAGACCGATTGGTGCACGTGCATGCCCGAACCGTTGTCGCCGACCAGAGGCTTCGGCATGAAAGTGGCTGTCTTGCCATAGGTGTGCGCAACATTCCACACGATATATTTCAGATTTTGCGTCCAGTCGGCGCGCTGTGTCAGCGTCGAGAACTTGGTGCCGATTTCATTTTGACCGGCGCCGGCAACTTCATGGTGATGCACTTCGACCGGGATGCCCAGCGATTCAAGCAACAAGCACATTTCCGAACGCATATCCTGGAAACTATCGACTGGAGGCACAGGGAAATAGCCGCCCTTGACGGTCGGACGATGGCCGGTATTGCCGCCTTCGAGCTTCTCGCCGGTGCTCCACGATGCTTCTTCAGAATCGATCTTGACGAAGCAGCCGGACATATCCGCACCCCAACGCACACCATCAAAAATAAAGAATTCCGGCTCAGGGCCGAAATAGGCTGCATCGCCCAGGCCGGACGATTTCAGATAGGCTTCAGCGCGCTTGGCGATCGAACGCGGATCGCGGTCGTAGCCCTTGCCGTCGGTCGGCTCGATCACGTCACACTGCATGAACAGTGTGGTTTCTTCCATGAAAGGATCGATGTTTGCAGTCGTTGGATCCGGATACAACAACATATCGGATGCTTCGATTCCTTTCCAGCCGGCAATCGACGAGCCATCGAATGCATGACCGGACTCGAATTTATCCATATCAAAATGCGAAACCGGCACGGTTACGTGCTGTTCCTTGCCGCGCGTATCGGCAAAACGAAAGTCGACGAATTTGACTTCGTTGTCTTTTACCATCTTCAAAACTTCTGCGGCCGTCCTTGCCATTGCAAATCTCCTAAATCGAGGATGTAAAACAAAATGTGATGCAAAATTGAATAGAGTATTCTGTGCGGCGCTATTTTATCCGCATTACCAACTAACGCGCTTGGCATTTTGTTCGTATTTGAATAAGCTGCACCAGTCGCATAGAGCGGGAAATACCCCCAAGATATAGCAGTTTCCATGCCAGCAGGATGCCCTATGAAGCCATGACTGTGCACTCTTGCACAAACGTGGTGAAACGAACATTGTAAAAAAGTGCAAAGAAATAGGTGCACTAATTCAAAGCAAAGTTCCATTAATGCACCGGAATATATCACCCGCACATTAACGCACCAAAATTGTGCAAATTAAGGAGTAATGATGAATAAGCAAAGCATCCTGACGCAAGCACGCGCACTCGGCGCCTCGGAACGCCTTCAATATGCCGGCGCCGTCACGCCGCAACAAGCCTATGCCTTATTACAGGAAGATCCGACCGTCAAACTGATCGATGTACGGACCAGGGCGGAACGGGACTGGGTAGGCCAGGTGAAAATCGAAGGCGCGCAGCTGCACGCTATTGAATGGAATGTTTATCCGCAGGGAACGCCGAACCCGGCTTTTCTGGATGAACTGGATAAAGTTACCGACAAAAACCAGGTATTGCTGTTCATGTGCCGCTCAGGGGTGCGCTCGCGGCACGCCGCAAAAGCGGCGACTGAACACGGCTACGCCAATTGCTTCGACATCCTGGAAGGCTTCGAGGGCGCTAAAGATGCCGAAGGCCATCGCAAGACGATCGAAGGCTGGTGTTTTGCACAGTTGCCATGGACCGGTGCATGAGATAGCGAAATAAGAACGTGTAAAATGACGCGCTTTGCTGCTTCGATTTCCGCGTCACATCAGTCTCTTTTGCCTATCCTGCCTACCTTGCCCTCGAGAAACCAGCCATGACCATCATCAAGCAAGAAGATCTCATCGAATCCGTTGCCGCTGCACTCCAATACATCAGTTATTACCACCCGGCCGATTACATCCAACATCTGGCGCGCGCCTATGAAATCGAGCAAGGCCCGGCGGCGAAAGATGCGATTGCGCAGATCCTGACCAATTCGCGCATGTGCGCAGAAGGCAAGCGTCCGATTTGCCAGGACACCGGAATCGTCAACGTCTTCCTGAAAATCGGCATGGACGTGCGCTTTGAAGGCTTCAAGGGATCGATCGCCGATGCGGTCAATGAAGGCGTGCGCCGTGGTTACAACAATCCGGACAACATGCTGCGCGCCTCGATCGTCGCCGATCCGCACTTCGACCGTAAAAATACCAAAGACAATACGCCGGCCGTGATTCACATGGAACTGGTGCCGGGCAATACCGTGGATGTGCAAATTGCTTCCAAAGGCGGCGGCTCGGAAAACAAGAGTAAGTTGATCATGCTCAATCCATCCGACTCCATCGTCGATTGGGTCATGAAAACGGTACCGACCATGGGCGCCGGCTGGTGTCCGCCCGGCATGCTCGGCATCGGCATCGGCGGCACCGCCGAAAAAGCAATGCTGATGGCCAAGCAGGCATTGATGGAAGACATCGATATGTACGACCTGCTCAAACGCGGTCCGCAAAACAAAACGGAAGAACTGCGCATCGAGTTATTCCAGAAGGTCAATTCGCTCGGCATCGGCGCGCAGGGCCTGGGCGGCCTGACCACCGTGCTGGACGTCAAGATCATGATGCATCCGACCCATGCTGCCTCGAAACCGGTAGCAATGATTCCAAACTGTGCAGCCACACGGCACGGTCACTTTACGCTCGACGGCTCTGGCCCGGCCTTCATGGAGCCGCCATCGCTGTCCGACTGGCCGCAAGTGAACTGGACGCCCGACACCGAAAAATCGAAACGCGTCGATCTGAATACCCTGAACAAAGCAGAAGTGGCCAGCTGGAAGCCAGGCCAGACGCTGCTGCTGAACGGCAAAATGCTGACCGGCCGCGATGCGGCCCACCAACGCATCAAGGAGATGCTGGCCCGTGGCGAAAAGCTGCCGGTTGATTTCACCAATCGCGTGATTTATTACGTCGGACCGGTCGATCCGGTACGCGACGAAGCGGTCGGCCCGGCCGGACCGACGACCTCGACCCGCATGGATAAATTCACCGACATGATGCTGGAACAGACCGGATTGATTTCGATGATCGGCAAAGCAGAACGCGGCCCTGCGACGGTGGAATCCATCAAGAAACACAAAGTTGCCTACATGATGGCTGTGGGCGGCGCGGCTTATCTGGTATCGAAGGCAATCAAATCGGCCAAGGTGGTTGGATTTGAAGATATGGGGATGGAAGCGATTTATGAATTCGACGTCGTGGATATGCCTGTGACCGTAGTAGTCGATGCCGAAGGCACCGCGGTGCACGCCACTGCGCCGAAGGAATGGCAAGAACGGATTGCCACCAACAGTGCATTGAGCAAAATTCCGGTTGCCGTGCTGTAACTGTAAGGCGGCGAAGAAGCGTTTGATGTCATCACCAACAATGCCGATGGCCGCCGATGCGCCTATCGGCATTTTCGATTCCGGGGTCGGCGGCTTATCGGTGCTGCGCCATATACGCATCGATCTGCCGCATGAGCATTTGCTGTATTTCGCCGATTCCGGTTATGCGCCTTACGGCGAGCGCAGCGAAGCTGAAATCGTGGAGCGCACACTGGCGATCGCACAATTCCTGCTGGCGCAAGGCGCCAAGGCGTTGGTGGTCGCCTGCAACACGGCCACAGCCGCTGCGATCAGCGCATTGCGCATCCATTACCCGTCGCTCATTGTGGTCGGCATCGAACCGGGGCTCAAGCCGGCGGCGCAACAATCGCGCAGCAGGCAAGTCGGTGTACTGGCGACCCGCGCGACGCTTGCCAGCGCCCGCTTTATCGCCCTGCACGATCAGTTAAGCGCCGCCACCGGAGTGCGTTTTCACAACGCGGCTTGTATCGGGCTGGCGGATCAAATCGAACAAGGCGCGCTGACTGCAGCGCCTACAGCGCAATTGCTGCAAGGCCATCTGAAAACACTGCTTGCGCAGCAGATCGACACCTTGGTATTGGGCTGCACGCATTACCCTTTCGTACAAGCACTGATCGAAGAGACTCTACGCAGTCTCGGCGCGCCGGAGATCGGCATCATCGATACCGGCGTGGCGGTCAGCCGGCAGTTAACCCGTCTGATCGACGCAGCCGGTCTGCGCCGTGCGCCGGCGGCGCCATCAGGCAGCGGCACGCTATCGGCCTATACCAGCGCCAGTGCCGAAAGCCTGCAAAATGCCTTTTCCACACTATTGCAGATGACGCCCACGGTAACCGCCGTTGCCCAGCAACCCCGCGCTGTCGATGCGGTATGAGGCGGTTTTCCACGCCAATGGCGCTTATTTCGTTTACAAGATTCATTTGCAACTACGGCGACATCTTTGTATAATTCGGAGCTGTCTTAACGCGGCGCAAATTCTTGCGTTGCCGTCAATGACTCAATGGTGGTCGTAGCTCAGTTGGTAGAGTCCAGGATTGTGATTCCTGTTGTCGCGGGTTCGAGCCCCGTCGTCCACCCCAGTAATTTCAAACACTCAGCCCGCCTTTATGGTGGGCTTTTTGTTTTGTGGCGTTCGTGTAGGCGCTGTGTGTTTCGCCAATAACAGTGCGTCCGAAAAGCTAAGCTCTAGTCGATCTTCCGAGACCAAGCACTCGGATACGTCATGTTGCGAGATTCGGTACAATTTGGAGCCCTGATGCAACTGTGACATTGAAAAGTCAGTGTTCGCGGTTGATCTTTATTAATCATGAAGGAATCTATTGTGGCTTCACGTTCAATCAACATTCAATCTGACGATGGCAAATCTTTTAGTGGCTATCTTTCTTTGCCCCCCACCGGCTCTGGTCCCGGGATCATCCTGATTCAAGAGATTTTTGGCGTTAATCAGCATATCCGCGCAGTGGCCGATCAGTATGCGATGGCGGGTTATGTAGTGCTTGCCCCTGATATGTTCTGGCGGCTTGAGCCGGGGTTTGATGTCGGATATAGCCCGGCGGATATGCAAAAAGCAATTTCGCTGATGCAGCAATTGGATGCGGAGAAGGCGGTAAAAGATCTGACGAGTGCGGTACAGACCTTGCGTGCGCTTCCTGAATGCACTGGCAAAATTGCGTCGGTCGGCTACTGCATGGGCGGACGATTGTCGTTTCTGTGCGCAGCAAACGCCGGCGTCGACGCCGCGGTCTGCTATTACCCTGGCGGCATAGAAGGTCAGCTCGGCCAAGTCGACAAAGTCAAATGCCCGATCATGTTTCACTTCGCGCAGAACGACGATCATATTTCAATGGACGCCGTTGCTGCAGTCAAGACAGCATTTGCAGGCAGATCGAATGCGACCATCGAAGTCTACCCTTCTGTGGATCATGGCTTTAACTGCTGGGCGCGCCCGTCCTATCATCAAAGCACGGCTGCGCTTGCGCATGGCCGGTCCCTGTCGTTGCTTGCCACAGCACTAGGCTAATATCGGCCGTCGAACAGGCGAACGCGCGGGGTCGCAGGAGTTCGCTGAGCGCGGCCTCTGCGCTGTTTGAAACGGTAATCATTGCCGGTCTCCAGGATGCGTAATGGCACGCGCCGCGCAAGAAATGTTCTGCGAGTTTATACTGCGTTCATGACGTTTTATGACGGCTCGTTCCTCCGAGCGAGCCGTGCGTTTCTTACTTAACCGTAGCCTAGAGATAAACCATGAAGAATCGAATGATCGCCGCTGCTGTGGCGCTTGCCGCCACCATCGCGGTGACCAGTACCCCGACCCTTGCTGCAGACCCTGCAAAAAACATCATCATCAATGGGACGGTGCAGGATTACGGCCCGCTCACCGCGCTGATTGGAACCTGGAAAACGGGGCCCTCCACAGGAGTGGACATCGCTCCGGGCCAGACCGGTTCCGATGACGGCAAAGGCGCCAAAGCGGTCTCACCCTTCTATGAGATCATCACCATTACGCCCAATATTCCCGATACCAACAATAGCGCCCAGCCTTTGATTTCGGTGTTTTATCACCAGGCGATATACAGGACCACCAACAAGCATCTTTTCCATGATCAGATCGGCTATCTAACTTACGACAAGACGAACAACCTGGTCTACGATACCTCCTGCGTTCCGCGCGCCGTTTGTTTCGTGGCCGAGGGCCGGCCTGGCAACACGATGATCTTGACGACCAAGAGCCAAGGAATCTCCCAGACGCAATATATGGTCCACAACGATTCCACCAACGCCATCAAGATTACTCTGGCTGTGTCTGGCAATACGCTGAAATACAAGTATGAGACGCACCTGTTCGTCTACGGTAAGCGGTTTGACCATACCGACGAGGACACGCTGACGAAAGTGAGCGATTAGCCGCCCGTCGGCGTGCGTTTCCGCCACCAATCTCACGATGAGGCTTTCCTGTAACCCCAATCTGGTTTACTGTTCGATTTCACGCCTCTGAGATTGGGATTCCATGTCCTCCATCACTAAGCTGGTGTCGGCAATTGCCGTCATCGTGGCTGTAACGCAAACACCTGCATCTTTCGCGGCCACCAAACTAACCGGGTGCGCCGCCAAACGCGATGCCATCACCACTCAGATTCAACAGGCGCAAGACAATCCGGAACGTAAAGCCGGGCTGGAAAAGGCCCTGGATGAAGTCAATGCGCATTGCAGGGATACGACCCTCGACAAGCAACGCAACCGGAAAATCATCAGAGCCCAGGTCAAGGTCAACGAGGCCGAACGCGCGCTGCATAAAGCGGAATCGGAACATCGATCCGAAGAAAAACTTGGGAAGCTGCGCGCAAAATACGAAAGCGCAAAGGCCGAGCTGGCCGAGGCGGAAGCAGCGCTGCAACATTAAATCGCAGCCCCGCTCTGAACTGACTTGCACCGCAATCAGCGTTCCCGCAACGCCTCCCCTGCCTTGTTCAGCGGCTTCACCAGATATTGCCAAACGGTACGCCCACCGGTCTGAATATCGACTGTAGCCATCATGCCCGGCACGATCGAAAAGGTTTTACCGGCCCGATTGCTCAGCTTGCCGCCATCGGTGCGAATATAAACGCGATAGTAATACTGGTCGCGCCGCACTTCATCCTGAATCGAATCCGGCGAAACGCGATCGACCTTGCCTTTGATCGTGCCGTAAATCGACGATTCATAAGCACTGATCTTGATATTGCCTTCCAGACCGGGACGAATGAAAGCGATGTCACGCGGATTGATGCGCGCTTCGATCAATAACTGATCTTCCAACGGTACGATGTCCATCAGTTTTCCACCTGGCGCCACGACGCCGCCCAAGGTGGTCGCCTGAATATCCTTGACGATACCGCGCACCGGCGAGACTACCGTGGCGCGCTTCAACTGATCGGCACGGCCTTCGGCCACTTGCTGCAACGACTCCAGCTCGCTATTAACTTTCGCCAGTTCCTCACGTGCACCGACCGCATAGCTATGCCGTACTTCGTCGACCTTGGTTTGCAATTCGTTAATCTGACGACGCAGACGCAACACCTCGACATCACTAGCCGCACCGCGCGCCACCAATGGCTCGGTCATCCGCAATTCCTGCTGCAGCAAACCCTGGGAGCGGCGCAGATTGGCCGTAGCGCTACGCAAATTTTCACGCCGTTGCATATACAAGCTGGTCTGGCGCTGCACCAGTGCGGCGTCGGTTTTGATCGCATCAGAAAAACGCAAAGGCTTATCATCGATTTCCGCATACAGGCGGGTCGATCTGGCTTGCAGACCGCGCACGCGCACAGCGGTTTCTTCGTAGCTCGACGACAAACGCGTCGGGTCCAGCTCGGCCAGCACCTGGCCGGCTTCAACCACATCGCCCTCTGCCACATTGAGTTGTTCCAGAATGCCGCCTTCCAGGCTTTGAATCACTTTGGCTTTGCTCGACGGGATCACTTTGCCGGTGCCGGTGGCGACTTCATCGAGCTGGGCGAAATAAGCCCAGACCATCATTACCACGACGGCGGCCGAACAAATCCGCAGCACCCAGGATGCCTTGCCGCTTTTAAAATTCTCATCCGCACCGGCTTCGGCCAGTGCGATTTCACGATCATGCAATTTTGATTTAAACATTTTTATTCTCCCCATTATTAAGCGCCGGCACCGGATGGCCCAGCTTGCGCATGACTTCGTCACGCGGACCATCGATACTGATCTTGCCGTCTTCGATCACAATGACGCGATCGACCAATGCCAGAATCGGCAGGCGATGCGTGACCAGCACCAGCGTGCGATCCTTGATCCAGCCCTTCAGATCGGCGATGACGGCGCGTTCGGTTGTTTCATCCATGGAAGCGGTCGGCTCATCGAGCAGCAGCAGGCGTGGACGGCGTACCAGCAAGCGCGCCAGCAACAGCGTTTGGCGTTGTCCGCCGGACAAGCCCTTGCCGCCTTCGCTGATCATGGTGTCGAGGCCGTGCTGCTGTTGCTGCACGAAGCGCAACGCGCCGCTCACCTGCAAGGCTTCCATGACGGCTTCTTCGCCAGCTTCGGGCGCACCCATCAACAGGTTGTCGCGCACGGTGCCGTGGAACAGCCGCGCATCCTGCATCAACAAACCGACATCGCGCCGCAGATCGGCCGCATCGACTGCCGCCAGCGGCACCTCGTCGATCAGCAACTCACCGGACTGCGGCCGCGACAAACCGGACATCAAACGCAGCAATGTCGATTTACCGGCGCCCATGCGACCCAGCACGGCAACCTTCTCGCCGGCCGCGATTTGCAGATCATCCAGACTCAGCACCGGGCGGTCTTTGGCTGAATAGGCATACGACACATTACGGAAGCTGTATTCGCCACGCAGCGCGGGACGATGCAAGCGCTGGTTCTCAGGACCGTGATCGGTTTCCTTGGTCAAAATATTGTTCAAACCTTCACGCGCCACCTTGGCGTGCTGCCAGCGGGTAAATACCATTGCCAACTGCGCCAACGGCCCAATCGCCCGGCCCGACAATAATGCGCAAGCCACCAAGGTACCGGTCGTGGCCTGCTCCGCCAGCACCTGATACACACCGACCACCAGCACGCCGGTAAACACCAGTTGCTGCAAGGATTGATTCCAATTGGTCAGCAACGCGCCCCACATGCGTTGCTTCATGCTGATCGCCGCACCCTTGGCGGTATAAGCATCCCATTGCTTTTGAAAACGCTGCTCGGCCTGCATCATCTTGATGTCTTCAACACCCTCGATGCTTTCCACCAGAATTGCGCTACGCAGGCTGCTTTCACGCAGACCTTCGCGCGCCAGCCGCGCCAGCGGCACTTGCAACAACAAACCGGCGATCACGATCAACGGCAATGCAGCCGCGACAACCCAGGCGATCGGGCCGCCGATATAAGCAATCACGCCCATGAACATCAGCACGAACGGCATGTCGGCGATTGCCGTCACGGTGGTCGACGTCATCAGTTCACGCACTTGCTCCAGTTCGCGCAATTGCGAAATAAAGGAGCCGGTCGAACGCGGACGCACATCGCTGCGCATATCCATCGCCCGTGCAAAAAACAGGCCGGACATCGCCA
>JAQGNR010000022.1 GCA_028291765.1 Herbaspirillum sp. | reverse complement strand
GGCCCAAGGCAAAGCGCTGAGCTAAGGGGCAATCTCCGAAAAACCCCCCGATAACCGGCCGCCAATAATATTCCGCATGCCAAGGCGCTTTCACGGTAGCTGAACGGCATTTCCTCCGGCGGAAATGCCTTTCTGCCGCTGTCAGGCCTTGCGCTGGTAAAATCGAATCTTTGTTATTTTAAAAATATATTATGTCCGGCAATACTTTCGGTTCTATGTTCGCGGTTACCAACTTCGGTGAATCCCACGGTCCTGCCATCGGCTGCGTGATTGATGGCTGTCCTCCGGGACTTGCCTTGTCCGAGGCCGATATACAACCGGAACTGGATCGCCGCAAACCGGGTACGTCGCGCCATGTGACGCAGCGGCAAGAGCCGGATACGGTTGAAATTCTGTCCGGCGTGTATCAGGGCCAAACCACCGGCACGCCGATCACGCTGCTCATTCGCAATCAGGATCAGCGCAGCAAGGATTACAGCAATATCGTCGAAACCTTCCGGCCCGGTCATGCCGACTACACGTATTGGCATAAATACGGCGTGCGCGATCCGCGCGGCGGCGGCCGTTCGTCGGCCCGTCTGACCGCGCCGGCAGTGGGCGCGGCGGCAATCGCCAAGAAATGGCTGCTGCAACAATACGGGACCACCTTTGCCGGCTGCATGAGCCAGATGGGCGATCTGGCGGTGCCGTTCGAGTCTTGGGATCATGTACGAAACAATCCTTTTTTTGCAGCCAATGCCAGCATCATCGAGCAGATGGAAGCGTATATGGATCAGTTGCGCCGGGATGGCGATTCCTGCGGTGCGCGCATCGAGGTGGTGGCGCGCAACGTGCCGGTCGGCCTGGGTGAGCCGCTCTACGATAAGCTGGATGCCGATATCGCCTACGCCATGATGGGCATCAATGCGGTCAAGGGCGTGGAAATCGGCGCCGGTTTCAAAGCGGTCGCGCAACGCGGCAGCGAACACGGCGACGAACTGACGCTGCAAGGGTTTGCCAGTAACAACGCCGGTGGTGTATTGGGCGGTATTTCAACCGGGCAGGACATCACGGTATCGATTGCAATCAAGCCCACTTCCAGTATCCGCATCCCGCGTCATTCGATCGATAAGGCCGGCAATCCGGTCATGGTTGAAACGCATGGCCGTCACGATCCTTGCGTCGGTATTCGCGCCACGCCGATTGCCGAGGCGATGCTGGCGCTGGTGTTGATGGATCACGCGCTGCGTCATCGCGCGCAATGCGGCGATGTCAAAGTCGATACGCCAATCATTCCCGCACACAATTGAAGGCTTCTCCTGGATTCATTCAATTCATTGTTAAACCGGAGGCCTTAGACCTTTCATGTGAAGTGGTTTTTTCGCAACGCGCCGCTTGCGCCCCTATGAGGCGGCGCAGAGGCAGACTGCCTCTCCTATGCTTCTATGTCATAATCTAAGACCAATTTCGCCTTATTCCAGACCAACATCAGATCATGCTTAAAACGCTTTACGACAAACTTTGGGAATCGCATGTAGTGCACGCAGAAGAAGACGGCACTGCGATTTTGTATATCGACCGGCATTTATTGCATGAGGTCACTAGCCCGCAAGCGTTTGAAGGTTTGAAGCTGGCGGGGCGTCAGCCTTGGCGCAATGCCGCCAACCTGATGGTCGCCGATCATAATGTGCCGACCACCGATCGCGCCCAAGGCATCGCCGACCCGGTTTCGCGTCTGCAAGTCGAAACGCTGGACGCCAACGCCAAGCAATATGGCCTGACTTATTTCAGCATGAACGATCTGCGTCAGGGTATCGTGCATGTGATCGGACCCGAACAAGGCGCGACCTTGCCGGGCATGACGGTGGTGTGCGGCGATTCGCACACCTCGACGCACGGCGCATTCGGCGCACTGGCGCACGGCATCGGCACTTCCGAAGTCGAACACGTGCTGGCGACGCAGACCTTGCTGACCAAAAAATCCAAATCCATGCTGGTGCAGATCGACGGCGCGCTGCCCAACGGCGTAACCGCCAAGGACATCGTGCTGGCTGTGATCGGACGTATCGGCACTGCCGGCGGCACCGGTTATGCGATCGAATTTGCCGGTTCGGCCATTCGTTCCTTATCGATGGAAGGTCGCATGACGGTGTGCAATATGGCGATCGAAGCCGGTGCGCGCGCCGGCATGATTGCCGTCGACGATACCACCATCAATTATCTGAAAGGCCGCCCTTATTCGCCGTCGGGTCCACATTGGGATCGCGCGGTGGCTTATTGGCGTACTTTGCATTCCGATCCGGGCGCCAAATTCGATATGGTGGTCACCATGAATGCGGCTGAAGTCTCGCCGCAGGTAACGTGGGGCACATCGCCGGAAATGGTGACTTCGGTCACCAGCCGCGTGCCGGACCCGGATCTGGAAAAAGATCCGACCAAGCGTGACGGCATGGAAAAGGCATTGGTGTATATGGCGCTCAAGCCGAACACGCTGATGTCGGATATCCGCATCGACAAAGTGTTCATCGGCTCCTGCACCAATTCCCGTATCGAGGATTTGCGCGAAGCAGCGGCGGTGGTGCGCGGCAAATTCCGCGCCTCGAATGTCAAATTGGCGATGGTGGTGCCTGGTTCGGGATTGGTCAAGCAACAGGCCGAACGCGAAGGCCTGGACAAAATTTTCCGCGATGCCGGTTTTGAGTGGCGCGAACCGGGCTGCTCGATGTGTCTGGCGATGAATGCCGACCGCCTGGAGCCGGGCGAGCGTTGCGCATCGACCTCGAACCGTAATTTCGAAGGCCGTCAAGGCGCCGGTGGACGCACGCATCTGGTCAGCCCGGCTATGGCCGCTGCGGCTGGTATTGCCGGGCATTTTGTTGATATTCGCACTTTATAAATAATGGAGAACCGCATGAAAAAAGTAATAACGCTGATGTTGCTGGCAGCCTTTGGTTTGGTACTGGCCGCTTGCAATACTGTCCACGGCTTCGGAGAGGACGTCTCGAAGGTCGGTGAAAAAATGCAGGAAGGCAGCAAGAAATAAGCTTGCTTGCTTATTGACGCAGACATTGACGCAGACGCCGTACCGGACGCAGCACTGTCCAACCCTCGCGCCCGGTACGGCGACAGCATAAAAGAATCGGCAAAAATACGTAGATATGAATAAATTTATAGTGCATGAAGGCTTGGTTGCCCCGCTTGATCGCGCCAATGTCGATACGGATGCAATCATTCCGAAGCAATTCCTGAAATCGATCAAGCGCACCGGCTTCGGCCCCAATCTGTTTGACGAATGGCGTTATCTGGACCATGGCGAACCCGGCATGGATAACGCCGCGCGGCCGAAAAATCCCGATTTCGTGCTGAATCAGCCGCGTTATCAAGGCGCGTCGATTTTATTGGCGCGCAAGAATTTCGGCTGCGGCTCATCGCGTGAGCATGCGCCTTGGGCGCTCGATCAATTCGGCTTTCGCGCCGTGATCGCGCCAAGCTTCGCCGATATATTTTTCAACAATTGCTATAAAAACGGTCTGTTGCCGATCGTATTGCCGGAACAGACGGTCGACCATCTGTTCAATGAAGTAAAAGCCTTTCCGGGCTTCCGTCTGGCAATCGATCTTGAAAAGCAGACTGTCGGTGCGGTCAACGGCGCCTTCACCTATTCGTTCGATATCGGCCAGTTCCGCAAATTCTGTCTGATCAACGGGCTCGATGACATCGCTCTGACTTTGCGCCAAGCCGATAAAATCCGCGAATTCGAAGAGCGTCATCTGACGCAGCAGCCTTGGCTGGCCAACACCATTTAATCTATTAAATTTAATTACATGAAAATTGCAATCTTGCCAGGTGATGGCATCGGTCCGGAAATTATCGATCAAGCGGTACGCGTCCTGAATGTTTTGGGCGAATCGTTTGAAATGGAATCGGCCCCTGTCGGCGGCGCCGGCTATGCAGCGCACGGCCATCCGTTGCCGGACGCCACGCTGGCCCTGGCCAAAGCAGCCGATGCCATTCTGTTCGGCGCCGTCGGCGACTGGAAATACGACACGCTGGAACGCTCCTTGCGTCCGGAGCAGGCGATTCTCGGCTTGCGCAAGCAGCTTGGCTTGTTCGCCAATCTGCGCCCGGCCATTCTTTACCCTGAACTGGCCGGCGCATCGACGCTCAAGCCTGAAGTGGTTTCCGGCCTCGATATTCTGATTATCCGCGAGCTGACCGGCGACATTTATTTCGGTACGCCACGCGGCGTACGCACCGCACCGGATGGCGCTTTCAAGGGCGAGCGCGAAGGTTTCGATACGATGCGTTATGCCGAATCCGAAATCCGCCGTATTGCCCATGTCGCTTTCCAGACCGCGCAAAAACGCGACAAGCGCCTGACCAGCGTGGACAAGGCCAATGTGCTGGAAACCTTCCAGTTCTGGAAAGACATCGTCACCGAAGTGCATGCCGATTACCCCGATGTCGCGCTGGACCATATGTATGTCGATAACGCTGCGATGCAATTGGTGCGCGCGCCGAAGAAGTTCGATGTCATCGTGACCGGCAATATGTTCGGCGATATTTTGTCGGATGCGGCTGCCATGCTGACCGGTTCGATCGGCATGCTGCCGTCGGCCTCGCTGGATGCCAATAACAAAGGCCTGTACGAGCCGTCGCACGGTTCGGCGCCGGATATCGCAGGCAAGGGCATCGCCAATCCGTTGGCAACCATTTTGTCGGCGGCGATGATGTTGCGTTATTCGCTGAACAAGCCAGAACAGGCGGATCGAGTGGAAAATGCGGTCAAGAAAGTGCTGGCGCAAGGTTTCCGTACTACCGATATTTACGAAGCCGGCACCAAGAAAGTTAGTACTGCCGAGATGGGCGATGCGGTAGTCAAGGCGCTGGCCTGAAAGTCAGGCGCCGGATTTTTTCGATAACGACATTGTAGGAATAAAAATGAAACTGGTCGGCCTGGTTGGATGGCGCGGTATGGTGGGTTCGGTCCTGATGCAGCGCATGCAGGAAGAGGGCGATTTCAAGGAAATCGAGCCGGTATTTTTTTCGACTTCGAATGTCGGCGGCAAAGCGCCGTCGTATGCAAAAAACGAAACGGTGCTGAAAGACGGCAACGACATCGAAGCGCTGAAAAAATGCGACATCATTGTGACCGCCCAGGGCGGCGACTATACCAGCGAAGTATTTCCAAAGCTGCGCGCGGCCGGCTGGAACGGTTACTGGATCGATGCAGCCTCCACGCTTCGTATGGAAGATAACGCCATCATCGTGCTGGACCCGGTCAATCTGAGCGTCATCAAGGATGCGCTCAAGCGCGGCGTCAAGAATTTCATCGGCGGCAACTGCACCGTTTCCTGCATGATGATCGGTCTGGGCGGCTTGTTCCAGCACGATCTGATCGACTGGATGACATCGATGACTTATCAGGCCGCTTCGGGCGGCGGCGCACAGCATATGCGCGAATTGCTGACGCAGTTCGGCAGCATTAATGCCGAAGTCAAGGCGCTGCTGGACGATCCGGCCTCGGCGATCCTGGAAATCGATCGCAAGGTGTTGGCAAAGCAGCATTCTTTCGATGCTGATGAGACCAGGCATTTCGGCGTGCCGCTGGCCGGCAATCTGATTCCATGGATCGACAAGGATCTGGGTAACGGCGTCTCCAAGGAAGAGTGGAAGGCCGGCGCGGAAACCAACAAGATTCTGGGCCGCGGCCCTGCCTTCGGCGCCGGCGCCAAGGCCATCATCCCGGTCGACGGCCTGTGCGTGCGCGTCGGCGCTATGCGCTGCCATTCGCAGGCATTGACCATCAAGCTGAAAAAAGACGTGCCGCTCGATGAAATCAACGGCATGCTGGCCGATAGCAATCAATGGGCCAAAGTGGTGCCGAACACACTGGAGGCATCCAAGCGCGACTTGACGCCTGCTGCGGTGACCGGCGGCCTGACGATTCCGGTCGGCCGTTTGCGCAAGATGCAAATGGGCGGGGAGTATTTATCGGCGTTTACCGTTGGCGATCAATTACTGTGGGGCGCGGCAGAACCGCTGCGCCGCATGTTGCGTATCGTGCTGCAAGGATAGTGTTGGCATTTATGTAATTTAGGCGTCGGAACGTCGCGCGGTTTTCCGTCGCGCGGCATCGACATTGGCAACCCCGTCAGGACGGCAATATTCTGACGGGGTTGCTGCATTTTGAGCCGCTGCCTGCGTTTGATGGGTTTGCGGTTGGCAGGCCGTGCTTGCACGTCCTATTCCTTGATGATATGTTGCATCACTTTATGCTGTGATTCCGGCGCTTTGCCTCTCTATATAATTCGAAAATGCATCTAATTACATCTACGCATACGCCGCATTCATCGCAGCAGGCATTGCCGCATTCATTGCTGCATTCGTCCCCGCATTCGTCCTTATCCCGATTGAAACAGATTAGCGCCGCCGTCATCCTGACCTGTTTATTGCCAGCCTTATTGCCAGCCGGCGCCGATGCCGCCACGCTCGGCAAGCTGACGGTATTGTCGGCAATAGGGCAGCCGCTGAATGCCGAAGTCGCGTTACAGTCGGTCAGTCCGCAGGAAAAGCAGTCGCTGGCGGTCAAACTGGCGCCGCAGCAGGCTTTCAGCCAGGCGAACGTGGAGTTCAATCCGGCGCTGAGCGCTTTGCGGTTTGCGATTGAAACGCGTGGCACGGCGCAGGTGGTGCATATCACTTCGGTTGATGGATTTAACGAGCCGTTTGTCGATGCATTGCTGGAATTAAGCGGCCCGAATACGCCGCGTGTGGTGCGGGAATATAGTTTTTTGCTGGATCCGCCGCAAAGTGCGAAGGAAAACGCTGCGCAGATAACCCCGATGGCCGACGCCAACATTAACACCACCCCAGCCCCTAAAACCGCACCATCTCAAGCCGAACCCAAGTCCGACGCCAAAGCAGCGTCTAAAACCGCCGCAAAATCTGCCGCCGTCAAGAGCGCCGCTGCCGTCAAAACCGCAAAGACGAAGGCTGCACCGTCTGAATATAAGGTCAAGCAAGGCGATTCCCTATCCGAAATCGCCAATCACATGCGTCCGCCCGGTGTCTCGCTGGATCAGATGCTAGTTGCGATGTATCGCGCCAATCCCGATGCCTTTACCGGCGAAAACATGAGCCGCATGCGCGCCGGCAAAGTGCTTTCAGTGCCGGATGCCGCCGCTGCCAGTGCACTGGCGCGTCCGGAGGCAACCAGCATCGTGGTTGCGCAGGCGCAGGATTTTAGCGCTTATCGCAATCAACTGGCCGGCCATGTCGCCGGCGGCGCGGCCAAAAAGACCGGTGCTGCGGCGCAGACTGCCAAAGGCAAGATTACGGCGAAGGTCGAGGAACGTTCGACGCCTGCAGGCGTTGCCAAGGATAAATTGCAATTATCGAAGGGCGGTGTCGGCAACGGCATGACTAGCGAAGATAAGATTGCAGCGGATAAAGCGGCCAGAGATGACGCGTCCCGCATCAAGGATCTGGAAAAAAATGTCGGTGATTTGCAGAAATTGCTGGAAATCAAGAATCAGAATCTGGCTGAGTTGAGCGGCCAAAAGACCGCTACGCCCCCAACAACTACGCCGGCTGCTGCGCCGGCATCTGCATCTGATGCAATGCCGGCGCCAAAACCGGTATTAGCGCCGCCGGTGCCTAAGCCTGACTTCTTCGAAGGCTGGCGCGACAATCCGATGCTGTTGCCGGGCGGCGGTTTGCTGGCGGCAATATTGCTGGCCTGGGCCGCTTATCGGACCCGTCGCAAACCGACTCCGGGAGCGTTCGATGCAGGTACGACGCCGGATTCAGATGCACCCTCGCCGGTAGTGCCGCCGGCCGCTCCGGTGGCGCACAAAGAGCTGACAATAGACGTTCCGGTGGCTGCTGTACCAGCAGTACCTGAGCCCGAAGCCGCTATCGAACCGCGGGTCACAGTGCCGACGCCTGTTGTGGCAGAACCGGTGATTGCAGCACCGCTCGTGGCCGACCCGATTTTTGCCAGCGATGAAACCGCTGCACTGGCTGCGGCGCAGAAAGAAGCCGCTGAACAGCAAGCCAAACGCGATGCGGAAGAAGCGCTGAAAATCGATTTGAGCCGTCTTGCGGAGCCGGCAGAGCTGGCCGCAACGGCAGCCACAGCGCCGCTCGATATGAGTAAACTGGATTTCGATCTTGAGCTGGACCAGGAATCGCCTACGCCGGCGGCAAGCGCAGCGGTTGCATCGCCGGCTATCGATCTGGCCGCCGGCTTGGCGGCGCAATCTGTCGCGAAGCCAGCCGAAAAGCCAGCCGAAAAACCGCTTGAACCGCGGCCTGAAGTTAAAGCAGTGCCGATCCCCGCAGCACCGGCAGGATTGCCGCCGGCGATCGAAGAGCTCAATCTGGATTTGAGCGATCCGGTAGAGGCGCTTGAAACAGAGGCAGACGCTGCACCGGCGGAAGAAGGGGATGAGGACGAAACCTCGTCGTACGCCAAGGAAATCAACACCAAACTCGATCTGGCGGCGGCCTATCAGGAGATCGGCGACAAAGACGGCGCTCGTGAACTACTTGATGAAGTGGTCAAAGCGGGTAACCGGCGTCAAATGGCAAAAGCGCAAGAAATGCTGGGGGAATTGGTTTAGTGTCCTAAGAGACTTGTGGCGAAATTCAGGGCAAGGGGACTGTTGCGGGCTGTAGCGGCTGTTTGTGCGCAGTGAGGTAAAGAAGGGAGGTGGCCGAAGGCCGCCGGAATGACACGAACGGAGTACAACAGCCCCGGCAAAGCGCAGCGCTAAGGGGCAATCTCCGAAATAAAACCGGCGGCTTAACCGGCCAGACCGCGACCCACGCTTTTTAACTGAACGACATTACTAATGCAGCCCCATCTTTTTAATCGCCATGCCAGCAATTTTCGTGACCAGCGTGCGCGGAAAAAATCTTGGCAATAAAGTGCCGATCCGCACGCTGATGCGCGTCGGATAGACGACGCTTTTACCTTGATCGAATGCATCCAGCGTCTTTTGAACCACCGACTCTGCGCTATCCATATCCTTCAAAGCCATCGTGGTTTTGGTTTCGGC
>JAQGNR010000019.1 GCA_028291765.1 Herbaspirillum sp. | reverse complement strand
CCGAGCACCTTCTACGCGGCCCTTGTCGGTTATGAGAACGACCGCCATGCAGCGCGGTTGGCCGAAATAAAGAAGCACGAAAAGCGGATTCTGATGTTCCAGGACACCTGGCGCGCGCTGCGGGATCGTGGCATGCAGGTAAGCCTCTCCTGGACCTTGAGCGCAATGCCAACCAACAGCCTGCGCATCACGTACGGCTCATTCACGTCGCTTGACCATCGGCTGCACGACGCATTGCTCGAACTCGGCTACGTCGAGGTCAGCCGGTCCGGCGATCGCTACAGCGACCGGATCTTGAAGAAAGGTCGCCTCAGCGTCAGCGTGACCGTCGAAGCGGCGCACGAAGCGCCGAAGGCAGGTGCCGCATGAAGCGCCTCTTCTCCACTACCGACTGGTTCTCACGGCATGAGTACGTCTGCCTGATTCTGATCGCGCTCGCCGGCCTTTTTATCGGTGGCTTCAAATGACCGCCATCACCTATTCCGAACTGATGAACCTATCGCCGGCCCGGATCGTCAAGGCCATGCGCCGCTGGTGGCTGCAGCGCGCCGAAGACCATTACCTGATCTGTGCCGATGTGGAATCCAGGCGAGTCAAGGAAGCGCAGTCGAATGTCGCGCATTACCAGAAACGAGCGGCGCTCGCCCGGTCTGATCGCAATAGCCTTTAACAATCAACAATAAACGGAGAAAGAAATGAGCAATAACCAGGTAGCACTTAGCCCGGCTAAAACGCTGAGCGATTTCATGGACAAATATAAGGGGCAGATCGCATTGGCCCTGCCGAAGCACATCAGTGCCGATCGCATGGTCCGACTGGCCATGACGTCATTTAGCCAGAACCGTGCTTTGCAGGACTGCGACATGCACAGCATTTTCGCATCTGTTGTAATCGCCGCCCAGCTCGGTCTTGAAATCGGTGTCGGCGGCCAAGGTTACTTGGTGCCATACAAAGGCAAGGCAACGTTTGTACCCGGCTGGCAAGGGCTTGTTGATCTCGTATCGCGCGCCGGTCGTGCAACCGTCTGGACCGGCGCAGTCTACGAAGGGGATCAATTCGATTGGGCGCTAGGCGATAACCCGTTTGTTAAGCATCAGCCTCAAGGTGATGGCGATAGCTGGAAAAGCATCACGCACGTTTATGCAATCGGACGTGTGAACGGTAGCCAGTACCCGGTAATTGAGGTCTGGACCATGGAACGGATCCTCCGACACCTTAAAAAATACAACAAAGTCGGCGCCAATCATTACGCCCTGAAAGACGATGGCGCCAACATGGAAATGTACGCGCGCAAGGTCGCGTTGCTGCAAGTTTTGAAATATATGCCGAAGTCTGTCGAAGTGCAGCGCGCATTCGACGTCGCTCAGGTTGCTGACACTGGCAAAAACTTTACATTCGACGGCGAGGTCGTTGTCGTTAATGAAGATGATGACCAAGGCGACCAAGCCGGGCAATCCAACGCGGGCAGAAGTCTTCCGACCTGCTCGGATGAAGACTTCGAAAAAAAGAAAGCCGAGTGGCGGAAAACCATTCTGTCGAAAAAGAGAACCCCAAAAGAACTCATCGCGTTTATTAAAACCCGCGAACTGCTGACTGAAGAGCAGGAAAAGACCATCGATTCGTGGGCACACGAAAACGATTAATCCCGATTGCATCCCATAAAAATTCCAAGGAATAAAAATGATCCACGACCTGGTTCAAGGAAGTCCCGAATGGCAGCAGTTCCGCTTGACTCACTTCGGCGCCAGCGAAGCAGCTGCAATGCTCGGCATCTCGCCAAAGGTGAAGCGCACTGAACTGCTGCACATGAAGCACACCGGCACGGCCAAGGAATTCAGCGATTGGGTGCAGGCGAACATTCTTGACTATGGCCATGAGGTTGAAGCGCTGGCGCGGCCGCTGGTTGAGCAAATCATCGGCGACGATCTTTATCCCGTTACGTGTTCCGATGGGATGTATTCCGCTTCGTGCGATGGCTTGACCATGGGCGAGGATGTTGCGTTCGAGCATAAGCAATGGAATGCAAAACTCGCCGAATCGGTCCGTGCCGGCGTGCTGCCGGAAGAATATATGCCGCAGTGCCAGCAAGTCCTCATGGTGACCGGCGCCGACCATCTCATTTTTGTGGTTTCTGACGGCACGCCGCAGAAGTTGGTTCATATGGACGTCTATCCGGATACCGACTGGTTCGACCGGATCACTGCTGGCTGGGAACAGTTCGCCAAAGACCTGGCCGAATACCAGCACGTTGAAGTCCTGCCGGCCGCCGTCGCCGAGCCAGTGATGGCCCTGCCCTCCCTCTCGATTCGCGTCAATGGTGCAATCAGCCTGCAATCGAACCTGACGATCTTTGGCGACAAGCTGAAATCCTTCGTTGATGGCATCGATATGAAACCTTCAGACGATCAGGGGTTTGCCAATGCGGAAGCAGCCGTCAAGGTGCTGGAGAAGGCGCAGTCGGCACTTGAGGAAGCCGAAGCCAGCGCTCTTGCACAGACAGCCAGCATCGATGAAATGCGGCGCACCGTGGCCATGCACATCGAGTTAGCGCGTACCACCCGCCTAATGCTCGAAAAGGTGGTCAAGGCCCGCAAGGAAACCATTCGCATCGAGATTCAGCAAGAGGCCAAGGACAAGGCCGCTGCGCATATCGCTTCATTGAATCAGCGACTTGATCAGCGACTTGGCAAGAATTACATGCCGCGCGTGGAAGCGGACTTCGCCGGCGTCATGAAGGGCAAGAAAAGCATTGCCAGCCTGCGCGATGCCGTAAATACCGAGCTGGCCCGGTTCAAGATCGAATCCAATGCCATCGCCGACAAGATCCAGTTCAATCTGACGACGCTGCGCGAACTCGCCGCCGACCATGCATTCTTGTTCGCCGATACAGCGCAGATCGTACTGAAGGCTACTGACGACTGCACTGCCCTGGTCAAACTGCGCATTGCGGAGCACAAGGCTGCCGAAGAAAAGCGGCTGGCCGCTGAGCGTGAACGTATCGCCGAAGAAGAGCGGGTCAAGGCGGAAGCGAAGGTCAAGGCCGAACAGCAGGCCGAGATCGACCGGCAAAATGCTGCCGAGCGCGCCACCGCCGATGAACAGCGGATTACCGAAATCTTCCAACATGACGAGACAGAACGTGTCCGGCTGCAGGAGTCGGTAGTTCAGGCGCCGGCCAATGCGCGGCCCATCCTGAACCCTGTAGCAGCATGGCCATTCCCAGTCGCCGCTGTCGAGCGTCAGCCCGATCTGCTCGCGAAGCAAACTGCGCCAGCTGCACGCGAAACAATGCGTGGTCCGTCGGACGCCAAAATAATCGAAGTCCTCGCCCTCCATTTCCGCGCCCATGAAAGTGAAGTAATCGGATGGCTTTTGCACATGGATCTCCAAGCCGCAAGCCAGCAGTTGGCTGTAACGGTCTGATCAGCAGTCGCATCTAAACCCTCAACTTCCAAGGATAAATAATGGATACCGAAATCAAACAACGCCCTGTCATTCAGATGGGTGCTGTCGAATCCTCCCAGATCACCGCCATCGGCCACGACGCGGAAACCAACACGCTGGCGATTCAGTTTCCATCGAAGTCTGGGAGCGGCAGCGTCTACCACTACCAGAACGTCACGGCTGATCAATTCGCGGCTTTTAAAAACGCTGAATCCATTGGCTCTCACTTCGGCAAGAACATCAAGCCGTTTGCCGATCGCTTTCCGTATGTAAAGGTTGGCTGATCGCCGCACTGACCGCACGCAGCGTAATCGCTACCCAAATAACCACCAGTAGCACACAACAGCAGCACAACAACCAAGGAGGAAATATGGGCATCCGCCCTTTTACAGACGTACTGCGTGACATGCGCTTCGGCGAAACCCTCGATGAATTGGGCGAGGAATTCAACAAGCTGGTCCAGGCAGTCGAGAACACCGGCCGCGCTGGTGAAATGACGCTGCAGATCAAGCTCAAGCCGTCCACGGCCGGCGCGATCGAATTGACCGATCTGGTCAAGGTGAAGCTGCCGGCGCCGCAAAAAGGTACGTCGCTGTTCTTTGCGACACCGGAAGGCAATCTGGTCCGTAATGACCCGCGTCAAAAAGAGATTCCCGGCTTGAAGGAAGTGGAATCGAATAGCAAACCATTGAAGGATGTCGCTCATGGATAACCCAATCAACAAGAACATCGTCGATCTGGTCTGTACGTCGCAGGCCGCACGCAGCGTTGGACCGGATGATGTGCCCTTCGTCATCGTGCCAGAAGGATACGAAGTCCACGATCTTGAAAAGACGCTGCAACGCCCGATGCGCAAGCGTGGAACCGCCACGTTCAACGATGCTGCCAGTTTTGTCGACTATTTCAAGCTGCATCAGATGGCCAGCCGGATCTACGGTCAGGTCGAGCCGCCGAAATTCATCGCCGTCATGAACGACAACCGCAAGGATGAACCGGGCTGGGGCGATCACCGCGCTGTCTACAACTGCCCGCTTTCCAAGGAATGGCTGGAATGGAAAAAGTTCGCGGGTCAGCCACGCGATCAAATCGCCTTTTCTGAATTCATCGAATCACATACTCCGGACATCATCAGCACCGCTAACGATGAACCGACCGGCGCCATGATGCTGGAAGTCGCAACCAGTTTCAAAGCGCAAAAGAAGGTCAATTTCGCCAGCGGTCAGCGTCTGGATAACGGTCAAGTCGATTTCGTGTTTCAGGAGGAAATCCAAGGACAAGCCGGCTCCAAGGGGCATATCAAAGTACCGGAACGTTTCTATATCGGCATCCCGGTATTTGAAGGCGGCGCTCCGTATCGCATCGAAGCCAAGCTGCGCTACCGCCTGAAAGACGGATCACTGTCGATGTGGTTTGACCTGGTGCGCGATCACAAAGTACAGGAAGCCGCTTTCATGGACATCTGGAAGGAAATTGCGGACGGCACCAGCACCACGATCTGGCGCGGCGTTCCCGCGCAATGATCAGGACCTACCTGCGGCGAAATGTCCGCCCCAGCGAAGTAGTTGCGGGTGGGCCCACCCTTTAGAAAGCAAAACATGTATCCAGCAAATGATGAACAGTTCGAAGATACGCACGTCGCCAAGGTTCGCGGCACCCGCGAAACAGGTTGGGACATCAGCCGCGCGGACGGATGGAGTTTTTTCGTTCCCGGCGATTCGCAGATTGAGCCGGAGGAAGGCATGCCAGCCCGCTTCTACGGCAAGGGCATCGGCTTTCCTGTACGCGGCTTGTTTTTGGCCGGTGTTCGCGTCTTCTACAGTACCGAGGCAGAGCAACAGGAAAAGCACGAGATCGATACCTACGGCGCTGATGCTGCGGACTGGCTGAAGCGTTGGGATGACGGCAAATCCTGCTGGACAATCGAGATGGGCGGCCTTGGCCCAGGCTATGAGCAATGCATTCACATCACTGCGACTGAAATTCTGCGCCACATGCTGGCTAAATCGTATGACGTTGACGGTTGGACCGATCCAGATCAATGGAAGAAGGACCATCACGAAATCGAAACAGCCGGTTTTGCAAATCCAACGATCCAGAAACTCGGACTGTCTGGTGCGCAATGGGGCTCTGCATTGAATCTGGCTGCGATGTTCTATCGGCAAGGCCCGCGTGCAGTCATGACGGATGAGCGGGTCAAGGATCGGCACATCCAAGTACAGCGCACGTTTCCAGTGCCAGCGTAACGATCCACCGGGGCGAAAACAAGTAGCCCCGCTTTTCACATGCACCAGGAAACCTCATGAGCAAACAACAAGACGTAATCGAGATGACCGCAAAATTGTACAAGATACGTGATTCCGTTAGATCGCTGCTTGGCTCACAGTTTCAAAGCCGGATGAAGGAATACGGCGACCTGCTGACGACGGTTATGAAGGAAAGGCAACTTGACGCGATTGCTGCCGCTACGTTTCTAGGCAACGCAGTCGAGAACCCATTTCTGCAAATTCAAATCTTATCGGCTGCTGTTGAGCTTGTTGAGCCAAGCGAAGTTCCAGCATGAAGCGCGACATCTTCACCTTACCGCTCGGCCTGGGCGATGAACTGATCATCGATAATTTTGCGGGCGGCGGCGGCACGTCGACCGGATTGGAACAGGCTTTCGGGCGCCCGGTCGACATCGCGATCAATCATGACCCGGAAGCGCTGGCCATGCATGCGGCGAATCACCCGCATACGAAGCACCTTTGCGAAAGCGTGTGGGATGTCGACCCGATCAAGGTTACCGGGAATCAGCCAGTCGGCCTGGTGTGGCTCAGTCCCGATTGCAAGCATTTTTCCAAGGCCAAGGGCGGCAAGCCAGTCGAGAAGAAGATTCGCGGCCTGGCATGGGTAACGCTGCGTTGGGCGGCGAAATGCAAGCCTCGGGTGATCATGCTCGAAAACGTGGAAGAATTCAAAACGTGGGGCCCGCTGCTGATCGATGCCGACGGCAATACGAAACCGGATCCAGCGAAGAAGGGCAAAACGTTCGATAGTTTCGTGCGGCAGTTGAAAGGCCACGGCTATGACGTAGACTGGCGCGAGCTGCGCGCCTGTGACCTGGACACGCCGACGATCCGCAAGCGGTTCTTTCTGGTCGCCCGGCGCGATGGAATCGCCATTCAGTGGCCAGCACCGACGCACGGCGCGCCGGACAGCATTGGCGTCGTCGCTGGCAAGCTGCAACCGTACCGCACGGCCGCAGAGTGCATCGATTGGTCAATCCCCTGCCCATCCATTTTCGAGCGCAAGAAGCCACTTGCAGAAGCAACTTTGCGAAGAATCGCAAAGGGCATCATGCGGTATGTCGTGAATTCCGCAACACCATTTATTGTCGGTCAGGGTGGCCCGGTCTATTCCGGCAAGCCGGTATCGGCGAATCAGCCGTTTGGGACTCTGACTACTGAAAATCACCGGTCAGTTGTAGTGCCGAGCATCGTGCCGGTAACGCACCAAGGCAGCGACCGGACAGAATCCATTGAAGAGCCGTTCCGTACCATCACCGGCGCGCACCGCGGCGAAAAGGCGCTGGTCTCAGCCGTGCTGACCGGCGTCGGCGGCCGGGCCGGACAAAGCCGCCCGCGTGGCGTCGATGAGCCGACTGCGACCGGCACTTCCAAGGCTGATGCGGCGCTGGTCACAGCTTCGCTTGAGGAAGTGCCAACGTTTAAAGAATGGATCGCTGCCACCGGAAAGTTAGGTGGCTCGCGCGAAGAATACGATCGGCTTTACCCGGTCGATGATGAACCACTCGGCAACGCGGCACTTGTCTCAGCGTTTCTCACAGAGCATGCGAATGCCACTGGCCAGCGCGTCATGCCAGCGGATGAGCCTTTACGGACCGTCTGCGCCCAGGTCAAAGGCGGGCATTTCAGCATGGTCGCCGCGCACATTACGAAATTCCGTACCGGCGCGACTGGCAGCGCGATGGACGAACCGCTGCACACCATCACGGCCGGACCAAAGGAAAACCCGGCGGGTGCGCCGCACGCGATGGGCATCGTCACAGCCCACATTGAATCGCTGTACAGCCAGAAAGGGAATGAAGCAAGGGCGTCAGCCGCCGACGAACCGGTAAAAACGGTAACCGCCAGCAGTCGGCACGCGCTCATGGCCAGCCACCTGGTCAAGTTGCGCGGTACCAGCAACTGCGCTGCTACCGATGAACCGCTCAGCACGGTAAGCGCCGGTGGACTGCACCACGCCGAAGTGCGCGCATTCCTGATCAAGTATTACGGTACCGACCAGGATCCTCGCCTTGAGGAACCGCTGCACACAGTCACCACAAAAGACCGGTACGGCTTGGTGACGATCAATGGCCAGGACTACCAGATCGTGGACATCGGCCTGCGCATGCTGGCGCCGCGTGAACTGTTCCGGGCTCAGGGATTCGGCGACGACTACATCATCGACATCGTGCCGGACTGGGAAAAACTGTTTGTGGACGGCCAGCAGGTCGCCGACATCAACAGTATCGACTGGCGGCCGCTGACGAAGAGCTCTCAGGTCCGGATGTGCGGCAACTCCGTTTGCCCGCCGATGGCCCGCGCACTGATTCAGGCGAACTTCGCGCATGAGCGCGAGATTGTGAGGGCAGCGTGAGCGAATTCAGCAAAATCGAATGGACGAAAAGCACGTTCAATCCGTGGATCGGCTGCACGAAGGTTTCGCCCGGCTGCGATCACTGCTATGCCGAAGTCAGTACACCATCGCGCTCTATGAAAATATTGTGGGGTGCCGGTCAACCGCGGCACCGTACCGGGCTGGCAAACTGGAATCAGGTTCGCAGGTGGAATGCCGAAGCATCCAAGACCGGCGAATTCTGGCCAGTCTTTACCGCATCGCTGGCAGACATCTTCGACAACGAAGTTCCGGGCGAATGGCGCGCTGATTTTTGGGCGCTGGTGCGCGAATGCCGGCACCTGACGTTTCAGATACTGACGAAACGCATCGGCAATGCGCCGCGCATGCTGCCGCCCGATTGGGGTAATGGTTATCCAAACGTTTGGCTGATCAGTTCCATCGTCAATCAGGAAGAGGCAGACCGGGATATTTGGAAACTGCTGCAGGTGCCGGCCGTCATTCACGGACTGTCGATGGAGCCGCTGCTGGGGCCGGTTGATCTGACAAGGATCGACATCAATGGTCACAGTGAAATCTTTCCGCTGACCGGCTCAACGGGCTGTGAGGATGACGACGGCAATCCCGCCCCTGATGTGCCCGCTTTAAATTGGATCATCGTCGGCGGCGAATCCGGGCCCAAGGCGCGGCCGATGCATCCAGAGTGTGCGCGCAGCTTGCGGGATCAGTGCGCAGCGGCCGGTGTGCCATTTTTATACAAACAATGGGGTGAGTGGTTGCCGGTGGCCGACTACTACAGTGAAGACGACAGCGCGCGTGATGCCGCACTCGATGGCCCTCACCGGCTGGTGACTATATCCGGTTCTTTCTGGGATGAAGAGTTCGACGGCCAGCCGCCGCCTGGAACATGGATTTTCCACAAGGTTGGAAAGAAGTCCGCCGGCCGCCTACTCGATGGTGTGCAGCACGATGGCTATCCGAATTCCAAAGCAGCCGCATAACAATTAAGAGAGCGAATATGACCACACTAAACCGCGAGAAGCTGCTGGAACCGATAAGCGAACAGGCCGCACGATTCGCCATTGATGGCGCAATTGCTTACGGCAGGATGGGCCACAACAAACCGCCAGAAGATGACCATTGGCTTATGCCGTATTGGGAGATTGGGCGACAGCTTGCGGCGCAATCGCAGGATAGCGGTTACATCACGACATGGCGACATGTCGGTGGTGGCAACATCTGCGACAGCAATGACAGGCTCATCGGCACGTTTCACGGCGATGTCCGCGACCGTGACCGCCTGATCGTAGCTATTAATTCACAGGTCCGCGAACCCTCCGACCAACCCGCAGCCTCTATTTCTTCAGCGACGGAATCAAGTGATCGAGCACTGCCCGCGCTGCGAGTTGAGGGGGAAGCGTGAAGCCATCTAACTGCGCGCCAATTTATTGCGCCCTGTACCCGCAGTTATCAGAAATCGCTCGCTCGCACGGCTATGCGCTGGCGATCCACGGAAGCCTTGGCCGCGACATGGATTTAATTTGCGTGCCTTGGGTTGAGTCACCAAGCGAACCAAGTGCGGTCGTGGAGCAGATTACCAAGACGTTCGCTATTAAAACAGTCGGAGGCCCACCGACAACGAAAGAACATGGCAGAGAAGCATGGACAATCAGCGTCGCCTTTGGCGAATGCTTCATTGATTTGTCGTTCATGCCACGATTAGGATCATCGGCGGAACCATCGCAACCCGCATCCAAGGATTCCGAAGTAGCGTCCGCAACGGGCAAGGATGCCGTTGAACTATCTGGCGCACCAGTAAGCGGCGATAGCAGAGATGCAGCGCGGTATCGATGGC
>JAQGNR010000013.1 GCA_028291765.1 Herbaspirillum sp. | reverse complement strand
TCGGCAACAACACGCCGGTGTTCTTCATGCGCGATCCGCATAAATTCCCCGACCTGAACCGCGCCGTCAAACGCGATCCCAAAACCAACCTGCGCAGCGCCAACAACAACTGGGACTACTGGACCCTGCTGCCGGAAGCCCTGCACCAGGTCACCATCGTCATGAGCGATCGCGGCATCCCGGCCTCATACCGGCACATGCACGGCTTCGGCAGCCATACCTTCAGTTTCCTCAATGCAGCCAATGAGCGTTTTTGGGTCAAGTTCCATTTCGAATGCCAGCAGGGGATCAAGAACCTGAGCGATGCCGCCGCCACCGAACTGGTTGGGCGCGATCGTGAAAGTGCGCAGCGCGATCTGTTCGACAGTATTGAGAACAAGGATTTCCCACGCTGGAAATTACGGGTACAGATCATGCCGGAGAAGGAAGCCGGCAGCTATCATATCAATCCCTTCGATTTGACCAAGGTCTGGCCGCACAAGGACTACCCGTTGATCGATGTCGGCATGTTGGAGCTCAATCGCAATCCGGAAAACTATTTCGCTGAAGTCGAGCAGTCTGCTTTTTCGCCGGCCAATGTGGTGCCGGGGATCAGTTTCTCGCCCGACAAGATGCTGCAATCGCGTTTGTTTGCCTATGGCGATGCGCAGCGCTACCGGCTGGGCGTGAACCATCATCAGATTCCGGTCAATGCACCGAAATGCCCCTTTAACAGTTATCACCGTGACGGCGCAATGCGGGTCGATGGCAATAAAGGCGCGACCATCGGTTACGAGCCGAACAGCAAAGGCGAATGGCAGGAACAGCCGGACTTCTCGGAACCGGCGCTGGCCATCGAAGGCGCCGCCGATCACTGGAATCATCGCACCGACGAGGACTATTACAGCCAGCCGGGCAGCCTGTTCCGGCTGATGTCGCCCGAGGCGCAACAGCTGCTATTCGACAATACCGCACGTTCCGTTGGCGACGCGTCGGTGGAAGTGCAGCAGCGTCATATCGCCAATTGCAGCAAAGCCGATCCGGCTTATGGGGCGGGTGTAAAGGCTGCGTTGGAACGGGGGGTATCGCAGAAGACGCCGAATAAGGTTATTTAATAAGGTTATTTGATGGAAACGGGGGATTCAAATTGCTGGTTGGATTTGAATTTCCCCGATCAACGCGGTTCATGCGGAAGATTCATATACGCTGCATACCCCAACGCCGCAACGTCGTTTTTTCCAAAGTTGTGAAGACAAGATTGTCGACCAGCAGACCGATCATAATCACCATGGCCAGGCCGGCAAATACTTTATCCGTATATAACTCGTTACGATTCTGAAAAATATACCAGCCAAGGCCACCCGTACCCGACGTAGTGCCGAACACGAGCTCGGCCGCAATCAGCGTGCGCCATCCGAAAGCCCAACCGATTTTCAGGCCCGAGATAATGGAAGGCATCGCAGCAGGGATCAGTATCTGCGTGACGATTCGAATGCGGCCCAATCCATAATTGCGGCCCGCCATGCGCAAGGTCTCCGGAACACCCTGAAAACCCGCGAAGGTATTGAGCGCCAGCGGCCACAGAACCGAGTGAATCAACACAAACAACAGGCTCCCTTTACCTAGCCCGAACCAGAGCAGCGCCAGCGGCAGCAATGCAATGGCAGGCAATGGATTAAACATCGAAGTGAGCGTCGTCAGCAAATCGCGGCCGAAACGGGTCGATATGGCAAGCGTGCTCAGTAGCAAGGCGGCGGCAATGCCGATCAGATAGCCCTCCAACAGTACGATGAGCGAGCTCGCGGCGTACCCCAGCAATTCTCCGCTTGCGACGCCCTGTACGAAGGCACGCGCGGTTTGCAGGAAAGTCGGAAACAGTAGATCGTTTTGCTTCCAGCGGGCGGCGGCTTCCCATAACAGCGCCAGCAGAATCAGGATCGAGGTTTTGCGCAGCCATGTGTTTTGCCACGCTTTTCGCCACAATCGCTGCGCCAATGGCAACGGTAGCATCTGCTCTGCACCGATCTCCTCCAACACCGGCAGGCTGCACTCATATTCCGAGCGGATCGGCGGCGTCTGCGGTGTCTGCTTTGCTGCAGGCGATATCGTCGCAATAAGTGTCATAGGACCACCTTGCCGACCGACTGTGTAGTGCCGCCGGCAAAAAGCATATTGTGAATCCGGCTGCTGGCGGATTGAAACGCCGCACTGCCGGCGCTATGCAAATCAAACTGATGGCTATTGATCTCCGCGCGAACCCGGCCCGGATGGGGCGACAACAGCAGAATGCGATTGCCTACCAGCAGTGCTTCATCGATGGAGTGGGTGACGAACACCAGCGTGAAGCGGATTTCCTGCCACAAGGCTTCCAGTTCCTCATGCATCTTGCGGCGTGTCATGGCATCCAGGGCCGCGAACGGTTCGTCCATCAACAGTATCGCCGGCTGCATCGCCAGTGCCCGGGCGATGGCGACGCGCTGCTTCATGCCGCCGGACAGTGTATGCGGATAGGCCTTCGCAAAAGCAGAGAGCCCAACCTTTTCCAGCCACGCATCGGCGCGCCGGCCGGCCTCGCGCCGATTCAGCTGTTTACTCGCAAGCAATGGAAACATGACATTTTCCCGCACGGTCTTCCATGGCGGCAATTGATCGAATTCCTGAAATACAACGATGCGGTCGGGCCCGGGGCGGGTGACGATCGTGCCGTCCAGGGTAATGCTCCCTGCGTGCGGCGCGATAAAGCCGGCAATGGCTTTCAGCAAGGTCGACTTGCCGCAACCGGACGGCCCCAGCATGACGAAGCGATCCCCGCGATGCACGTCGAAGCTGACATCGTGCGTCGCCAATACACGGCGTTCGTCGGTGCGATATTCAATGGTGACGCCTGCCACCTGCAATAACGGCGCAGCAGCTCTGGCTTGAGCGCGCTCGCGCTGAGCCAGGCCGGCATCGGCGATTTCAAGATATGCCTGCACGTCTGTTTCAAGGAGGGCCTTTGCTTGCATATCAGCTGCCTTGTGCAATCGCGGCATCGTCGAAGAAATAATCGCGCCAACTGGCGGGCTGGTTCTTGATCGCCCCGACCGCATACAGAAACTGGGACAGCCCGAACGTATTTTGCGGCGTGATCTTGAATGTCGATTGCGGATTTTTAATGACTTGCAACAGCAGCTTGCGGTCGATGTTGCTTTTGTTGATGCGCAGATAGATATCGGCCGCGGCTTCTGGGTTGGCGGTGATGAACTTTGCCGCATCGGCCAGCGCAGCCACGAATGCTGCGGTGGTTTTTGGATTCTCGTTGCGGAATTTTTCGGTGGCATACAGCACGGTAGCCGAGCTTGGTCCGCCGGTAATGTCGTAGGAATTCAATACAACGTGGGCATTGGGATTGGCCGCCAGTTCCTGTTCCTGAAATGGCGGCACGCCGAAGTGCCCGGTTATTTCGGTTTTTCCTGTGATGATGGCAGCCGTCGCGTCGGGATGCGGCAAGGTTTGCGTAATCTTGTCCAGCCGGTTGAATTCGGCCTTGCCCCATTGTTTTGCGGCCGCCATTTGCAGCAAGCGCGCTTGCATCGAAACGGTCACCGCGGGCAGGGCTATCCGATCTTTATCGCTCAGATCCGCAATGGTTTTTACCTTGGGATTATCGCTGATGAGTAAGTAAGGGAAATTGCCGAGCGAAGCCACACCTTTGACGTTTTGACGTCCGCGGGTTCGATCCCAGATCGTCAGCAGGGGGCCGACACCGGCGCCTGCGATATCAATATCGCCTGAGAGCAGTGCATCGTTAATCGAAGCGCCGCCGGATAGTTGGAGCCATTCGACCTGTACCTCCACGCCTCGGGCCTTGGCCTCTTTCTCGATCAGCTTTTGGTCCTGCGCAACATTGAGCAACAAATAAACGACACCGAATTGCTCCGCAATGCGAATCCGTCCCTCGGCATGCGCTGCGGGTGCCAGAACTAGGCCGGCGCAGATTGCCAGAATCAGGGCGAGGGCGATCGTTCCCAGTTTTTGAAAATGCTGTTTTATGATTGGCAGAAAAGTCTGGTTGCGCATGATGTCCCGTTGAAATGGTTGTCTTATTTTTAATGTGGTTCGATACTGGCCGGCGCAGGATGATGCCGGCATCGGCCGATCAAAATGGCGTATCGCCTTCGACGGTGGTGCGATACATTTTCCGGCGTTCATCGGCGGGTGTGCCGGCGGCCAGATGCATCAGCGAACGGTTGTCCCAGAACACCAGATCGTGCGGCTGCCAGCGATGGCGATAAATATGTTCCGGTTGGATGCTATGTTCAAATAACTGCGCCAGCAGAAGGCGGCTTTCGTCTTCCGGCATACCGACGATGCGCGTGGTGAAATGCTCGCTGACAAACAAGGCTTTACGGCCGGTTTCCGGATGGGTGCGCACAATCGGTTGCGTAACCGGTTTGACTTGATCGATCTGTGCCTGCGTCAGATCGGGACGCCAGGGGCTGCGTTTTTGCTGCTCGGCGTATTTGGTGAGATAACTATGCTCTGCCTGTTTGCCTTCCACGGCATTTCTCAATGCTTGCGGTAGCGTATCCCAAGCCAGATGCATGTTCGCAAACAGTGTATCGCCGCCTTCAGCCGGAAGTTCCTGGGCGTGCAGCAGCGAGCCAAGGCTGGGCCGCTCTTTATAAGAGAGATCGGAATGCCAGAAATGGCCGGCATCGCCGAGACCAATCGGCTTGCCATTTTCAATGATATTTGAGACGACCAGGATTTCCGGATACTGCGGTAGTTGAAATTGATGCAGCACGTGGATTTGCAATGGTCCGAAACGGCGGCTGAAATCGATTTGTTGTAGCGGTGTAATGCGCTGGTTGCGGAATACGACGACGTGATGATCGAGATGCGCCTGGTGAATGCGCTTGAAGTCGGCATCGCGCAATGGCTTCGACAAATCCAGGCCGCTTATTTCCGCGCCCAGCGGCCCGCCGAACGGGCGTATTTTGAACGGCTGGGCTGTTGTCGCCTGGGTTGATATGGCGTCGTGGCTGGCGATGGTTAATTGCGATGTTGTAGCTAACATAAGTCGTACCTGCCTGGATGAGGTTGATTATTTTTCGCTTGGTTTAGCCGCGAAATTGCAACTCATTCTAGTACGCAACGTCAATAGATATACGAATTAATCCAGCTATGGATAGTTGGTAACTGCATATATGGACTACTCGCAGCGCAGCTTCCGAGCAGAGAACATTTACCTAGATGGATCAATCACTTAGGTCTGTAGTCAAGATGTTATCCACAGGCCTGTCCACAAAATCCGTGGATAAGTCAGGAGCCGCTTACCCAGGCGATTGCTAGCCCGATATTGGAAAATAACGATTGACGACCGCCAGCACAACCAGAAGCACCAAGCCGATGCCGAGACTCCAGCCGATCAGCTTCTTTTCGATGGGCAATAGAGGTTCAACCGCTTGTTTTTTCAGTTCGTGATTGAGATTCGATTCGGACATGATATGTACTCCCGTTAGCTGACCAAAGGCGGTTTGACGCCGCTGAAGAAAATCCACGACACCAGCAGTCCGACCCATATGACAAATCCGACCAGGCTGACAAAATAGACTGCGACCAGTTTTCCGAAACCGTCCTGCCAGAGCTTGCGGAAATTGGAAAGCACGCCAATGGAAAAGAACGTCAGGATGAAGAAAATGACCCGGAAATTATTGGCGCTACCGATTGCCGACGTGATCTTTGCCAGCGCATCGGGCGTGGCCGTGCTCGCCAGATAAAATCCGACCAGGAAGGTCACAACAAAGCCGATGATGAACTTGGGGAACCGCAGCCAGATTTCAGATGCTTTCGCCTTGTCGCCGCCGGCTTGCACGTTAATGTGATTGGTCCAGATATACGCCAGGATAAAAGCCCATACGCCGATGAAAACATCGATAAACACCTTGACGGTCGCGGTGGTCGCCAGGATCCAGCCGGGCTGATAATGGATACCTTCGGCGATTGCCTTGGCTTGTATCAGCGCTTCGGTAATGCCGCCCGCAGCTACCGCGGCGCCGTCGGTTTTTACCGCCAAACCGATCCATGCCGCCGCCACCAACGGCTCGTGATACAGATAGGTCTGGGCAATGAAGGGCAAAATCAACACTTCGACTACCGCAAAAATCACTACCAGCGAAGACACCAAAATGGGAACCGCCGGACGCGATCTGATAGCGCTACCGGTGGCTATCGCTGCGGCCACGCCGCAAATCGAAATTCCCGAAGCCAAAGGTGCGGCCCATTCGCGGCTGAAGCCGAACCATTTGCGCGCGATAAAGTACACCACCGACCAATAGATCAGATAGGCTTCGACGATCGCCGCCACGCCGCGCAGCAATACCGATGTTGCAAGAGAGAGTTTGCCGGCGACAGTAACGGCAATGAACGCGCCCAGGATCACGATTGCAATCTTGATATAGAGCTCTGGACGAATCGCGTCCTTTAGCCATTGCGCAAAGCCGGGAAAGAAATTGCCGATGATCAGGCCGCTTGCCAATGCAAAGATATAGCCGCCTTCATTGGTTAATCGTAGCGACCAGTCGATACCGAATTTTTGAAATTCGGTTGGCGTCACGGCTGCAAAGTGTGCGTAGTTTCCGATAATCCAACTGGCGTAAGCAAGTGCAAATACGGCGGTAAAGGCGATAGCGAAGCGCTTGACTGGAATTTTCAGCGCAACGGCGCCAATACTCAGCACAATGAGCAACGCAATATAAGTGGCGATCAATGCAGCGATGCCGCCGAAACCCGCATAAGATTTTGCGCTGGTGCCGAGTGCGACGGAAAGATTGGTCCAGATGGATGTTGAGACTGACCAGCCGAGTAAATCGAATGTTCCGATCCCGACCAATGCCAATACGAAAACCAGTAAGCCGATCCAGACGGCGAGCCAGTCTTCCGACAGCGCGGCTGCGGATGGTGCATCTGCATCAGTGACATTCGACAACGCTGTATTCGACATAAAATATTCCCATTGATTTTGAGAAAAGCCGGATATTTGAATAATTTAAGTCCGATCTCTCCTGCCGGATTTAATTCGGATTTTTATACGCGCATCGATAAAAACAATACTGCCGTTGCGGAAATTTCGATACGAATCTATTTTCATATGGATATGCACAAATAGATACGAATGCGGTTTTCATCATTCTCATTTACTAGACGTTCCCGATTAAATCGGCTTGAATGCCATTTTCAAGCATGATTGAAAAATCGTTGGCATTCATCGGTACGGCGAGATAAAAGCCTTGTCCTTCGGGGCAATGATGATGGCGCAAAAACTGTAACTGCGGGTCTGTTTCGATGCCCTCGGCAATCACACGGCAACGCAAATTTTTTCCTAAGCCAATAATTGAATTGAGCAGTACATCGCTGCCGCCGTTGGACGAAATTCGGGTCACGAACGATTGATCTATTTTCAAGGTATCGATTGGAAATTGATTCAAATAGCCAAGACTCGAATATCCGGTGCCGAAGTTATCGATAGCGATTTTGACGCCCATCGATCTAAGCTTCTGGAGAATCGCCATCGTCGCATCGACATTTTTCATCAATACGGTTTCGGTCAGCTCCAACGCAAGACAGGCAGGCGGCAGATCGGTGTCTTGCAGGATCATAAGAATATGCTCCAGAAACATCCCATCCGAAAATTCCACCGCAGATATATTGACCGAGACCACTTGCAAGCATAAGCCGGCATTGGACCATGCTTGCATCTGCCGGCAAGCTTCACGCAGCACCCAGCGGCCGATGGGAACGATCGCGCCGCAGGCTTCCGCGGCCGGCATGAAAACATCTGGAAGCAGCAAGCCACGCACCGGATGATGCCAGCGAATCAAGGCTTCGGCGCCGACGATATTGCCCGTTTTGAGTTCCACCTGCGGTTGATAAAAAAGTTCAAATTCCTGATGCGCCAAAGCATGCTGCAAGTCGCGCTCGATTTTCTGCCTTTCCGCCGCACGCATATTCATTTCCGGCTTGAAGAAATGATATTGATTGCCGCCGGAATTTTTGGCGTCATACATGGCGACATCAGCATTCTGAAGCAGCATTTCCGCATCCTCTCCGTCATCCGGATAGAGGCAGATCCCAATCGTCACGCCGATACGCAACTCTTGCGCGGCAAGGGTATAGGGCGCCGCTATCGACTTGCACATCCGCCCGGCTAAATCGGCGACTGCTTTTTCGTCAATTATTTCTGTCAACAGCGTGACGAATTCGTCGCCTCCCTGGCGGCTTACCGTATCCGTGCTTCGCACCGACTTCAACAAACGATTCGAGACCGCTTGTATCAGTTGGTCCCCGACTGCGTGCCCAAAAGAATCGTTGACGGCCTTAAAACGATCCAGATCGATAAAAAGGATGGCCAACTTCGTGCAATGCCGTTTTGCCAGGGAAATCGCCTGTTGCAGTCGTTCCATCAACAAGACCCGATTGGGCAAATTGGTCAGGGCATCGTGATGCGCCATGTGACCCATCCGGTCTCTGACTTTTTTGAGCTCTTCGGTTGTTGCCTGCGCTTGTACCGTGGTGATCAGCAAGTGTTCGTTTGCTTGCCGCAAATTCTCCATATAACCGTCGAGTATGGTCTGCGTTGTTTTTGTATCCAGGATAATTTTCTCCAAGGACGATATGCTGTTCTCCCGAAGAATCATGGCATCTTCTCTCAGCTGCGCAATGTGGTCGCGCTGGTCCGAAATTTTTTCGCGCGCCTGCATGCATTTTTCCCAATCATCGGTAAATTCGTCACGGCTTGCATTGTCGCCAGCGCCGATTCCGTATGTATCCGCGTTTGACAATCGACGCTTGTCTTGCACTTCTTTTTTCTCATGGCCAATGGCAATATCGAAAAATTTTCTCATTTTCGTGAGCATGTCAGCGTTCCAATCGAAGGCGCGGCAGCAGGGCATCGATACTGGTTCGCAGCGTGGCGTCGCAATCGAGTCGTTGCGTGGCGGTGATGAAAACCAGCGAAGCGACGCCTGATTTCCGCTCCAGGGCCTTGATCAAAGGCGCCATTTTTATGGCTTCAGGACGGGTGCCGAATATCGATAGAATTTTCATTTATATTTTTTCGAGAGGGTGACTTCATGCCGTGGAGAACAACGTTGGAACAGCTTGCGATACGAACTGCATGTGAAATGAGTTCTAGTATCCATGAAGCAATATTTCGCCATTGCCTGAAATATCCGTAGGAGAAATGGCAGGATTTATACGAGGTTGCATGCGCGAAAATATTGCGCATGGATGACGGGCTCATAGAGAAATAAGATGTCAGGCAGGCAGCATGCGATCACAGTTAAGTCCGGTAAAAATCCAATAAATTTTTAGGATGTGATGCTTTCTGTCAACAAAATCGGCTGATTTTCTGCGCCTGAAATGTGATTGCGCATGAAAAAACCCCAAGAAATTAGGGCGATGCCTAACTTCTTGGGGCCGGTTCAAGGCAGAGGTGGCCCTTCCGCTGCGCTACTCAGGACGGTCGGAAAAGCACGCTTCGCTACGCAGGCTAGTCTGGAAAGGCAGGGGCTGTGCCCTATTTTAAAAAGCACGGGCTGTACCCCTCACCCAAACGAACGTCTTTTATGGATTTAAAGAAAATTTGCAAACGACTGATTTTCTTTAGCGCCATAAAAAATCGTTCGTTTGGGTGA
>JAQGNR010000263.1 GCA_028291765.1 Herbaspirillum sp. | reverse complement strand
CGTCAGGCGGGCTGTAGCGGAAGTTTTTGCGCAGTGAGGGCAAGAAGGGAGGTGGCCGAAGGCCGCCGGAATGACACGAACGGAGCACAAACATCCGCCACAGCCCGCCTGACGCCCTTCAGTCCTGCTGCAAATCCCGGATAATTTGATAATCGCTATCCGAGGCAGGCACAAATTTTTCCGCATGCAAAGCGTCCAGCGTCGCAGCCACGCTCGGGTTTTTGGTATCGAAAAAGACTTTTTGTATTTTTTGGCGGATGTCGGCGCACAGTTGCATGCGGTAGACAAAAGGATCGTGCGGAATTGCTTGCGATTGCCATAGGATGCGTATATCGCTTTGCTTGATCGCGCCATCCTTTATCAACAGCGCCAGGGATGTGCTGGCGACAAACGCGGCGTCGACTTCCCGGCTCAGGACCAAGCGCACCGATTGCTCATGATTGCCGGAATAGCCTATGCGGGAAAAATAGCGCGCTAACGGCGTTCCGATCTCTTTTGAAAACGTATTCAGCGGAATCAGCGCGCCGGAGGTGCTGTCCGGATCAACCAGCGCCAGCTTTTTGCCTTTGAGCGATGCAATCGTAAGGGGACTGTCCTGGCGCACGATCAAAAACGAATAATAAGAAACGGGCGCTCTGGCGTTGTAGATACCGGACTTGCTCATCAGAGTCGCAAACGGCGTGATGGAGGCATCGCTTTTCCTCACCGATGCATAGGAAGCGGGACCCAGCCGGGCGATATCGACCGATCCAGCCAGCAGGCCTTCCATGACAGCGCCATAGGAAGACATCGAAACACTTTCCACGGGAATATGCAGCACCGCGCTCAATTGCTTGAACATCGGCGCGAGCAGGGTGCCGTTATTGAGCAATTGGCCCTGCGGAAAAAAAGAGAAGCGCAAGCGGGTCGGTCTATCGCAGCTTGAAGATGCCATTGCCGGTATCGCCACTAAAAACAGCAGAATAAATAAGCATTGCAACAAGTACTGAGGCAAGTGCTGAGGCAAGCACTGCGGCAGCAGCGGCAAGCATAGGCCCTTGCCGAAAAAGCGTTTCATCATGGCAGTTGGAATCTCCCTTGCACCAGCGTTGCTTCTATTTCATCGGCCGGCACCGGCCGCTGCAGATAAAACCCCTGGACCTGATCGCAGCCGGCGACCTTCAGATGCATCAATTGCTCCTTGCTCTCGACACCTTCGGCGATCACCTTCAGATTCAGGTTATGCGCCAACGAGACAATCGAGGCGACGATCACCGCATCGTTGTTGTCGTTTCTGATATCGCGCACGAAAGAGCGGTCTATTTTTACCGCGTAGATCGGTAATCTTTTCATATGGCTCAGATCGGAATAGCCCGTTCCATAATCGTCGAGGGAGATTTTCAGGCCGGCTGTGCGCAACTGCTCCAGAATGCCCCTGGCGATGTCCATGTCATCAATGATGCAACTTTCGGTGACCTCGATTTCCAGCAATTCCGCCGGCAGCGCGTGGCGCTTCAAAGCACCCAGCACCGTATCGGCCAGCAGATTGTCGCGCAACTGTTTGGCCGATACATTAATGGCCACCGGCACCAGCGGTATCTTCATTTCACGCCAAACCGCCAACTGCTTGCATGCCGACTCGATCACCCAATGGCCCAAGGGCAGGATCAAATCGTGCTCTTCGGCCAGACCGATAAATTCACTCGGATAAATCAGGCCATGTTCCGGGTGCTGCCAACGCACCAATGCTTCGAGACCCACAATATCGAAACTCTGCAGATCGACCTTCGGTTGATAGTGCAGACAAAATTCGTTTTCTCTCAAGGCCTGTTTGAAGCGCGCCAGCAATTCGACCCAGCGCGCTGCCGATTCGTTGAGCGAGGCATCGTAAAAGCGGAAAGTCCCGCTGCCGGTTGCCTTGGCGCTATACATCGCGGAATCGGCATTGGTCATCAACGCGTCTATGTTTTGGCCGTCCCGGGGATAGATCGCAATGCCGATGCTGGGCGCCGTATGCACCTCATGGCCGCCCAGATCCGGGTAGGGCGCGCAGACAGTCGCCACCAGCTTTGCCGCGATTTCGGCGATCTGCTTTTCGGTCGCCAGCTCGGACACCAAAATCACAAATTCATCCCCGCCGATCCTCGCCAATAAATCGTATTCCCGCAGCACCCCGCGTAGACGCACCGCTACCGCTTGCAACAACAGATCGCCGACGGCATGGCCGAGGGAGTCGTTGATCAATTTGAATTTATCCAGATCCATGAAGAACAGGGCATACAACTTACGGCTGCGCCTGGCCAGCAAAAGCTCTTTCCTTGCAATCTCGTAAAACAGCATGCGGTTCGCAATGCCGGTCAAATAGTCCTGCGAGGCCATCTGATGGCGCGTGTTTTTTCTTTTTCAAGGGCATTGATCAAGCCGCTTTTTTCGCGCTCGGAGTAGGTCAGGCGGTCGTACAGCTTTTTGCGGCGGCGCGCGATACTCGTCAGGCCGAAAGTGAGCAAAATTGCGGCGAGGGAAACCATGCTCGATTGGGTGAAATATTGCCGTTGCGCGCGCGCAAGTTTGCCGAAAACATGGTCCGGTTCGCGGCTGACCGCTATGGCCAGCGGATATTTTTCCAGTTTGCGCAATGCGCCGATGGTTTGAATGCCGTCTTGCGCGGCCATGGCGGGAATGACGCTTTCGACTTGCGTGCCGGACAGAAACGCGGTGTATGCGCGTGCTGCGAAAGCCTTACCGCCGCCGGAAAGCGTGCTGCCGGAAAGCTCCGCCAGCTGGAGTCCCTTGCGGTTTAATATCTCGATCCGGCTGCCGCTATTGAGACTGACTTCTTTGTATGTGTTGAGAAAGTAGCCCAAGTCGAGAATCGCGGCAAAGAATCCCTCCACATGGTCGTCCCGGCCCCGCAACGGAATCAGCAGTGGAACGCGCCAGCTGTAACGGTCGGTCTTTTCGGGCGGCCAGATGATCATCGTCGCGGTGCGTGCGTTAAGCGGCGCAGACGCGCCGACAGCGTTGATCAGTTGGGAAAATTCGGGTTCGCTGCGTTGCCGCGCGGAGGAATAGGCAAGTTTTCCATCGGCATCGAATACGGCAAAGCGTAGATAGGCCGAATCGCCAGAGGCAAGCGGGTTCAGATAAGCCGTTACTTTGGCATCGCCCTCCAGCAGGGATCGTCCGATCCTGCCATAAAGCAATGCCCGGCTTAACACTTCGTCCAGATTCAGGGAAACGATCGCGGCGACATTTTTGCTGTCGGCGATCGAACTTTCGACGGCCAGTTTTTTTTCGATTTCGACGCGGGCGAAGGTTGTGAACCAGATGACGCCCAACAGGATGCAGCAAAGCAACGCAAACCCTAACGTTAACCCTTTCCCATCCTTAAACAGGTTTTTAAGGTTGACCGATTGCCGGTGAAATGCGGCGCGCAATTTATTCCCGGTAATCGTTCGTGAAATGTTCAAGCGGGGCTAAAGTTGGAATTGGATGGGCCGATGCATGATACATCTAACAATATGGATGTGACATAAGTGTGACATGAGATTTGGCCCGCTTCTTGCTGTATTTTTCCTATATTCTTCCTATATTCTTGCTATAACATTTGCTGCAACATAATTTCCAGCCATTGACGACAGGCCCGCTATGAACAACGAGCAAGAATGCGATTCCTGTAAAGCGCCCCCAAAGTGTGTCTTTCTGGAAATAAACGCCCCATGGCCAGTTTGATGGATTCTGCCTGCTTTCCTTCCACCGACCTCCTTTTTGGATCGGCTTTCAATTATTCATCGATCGGCATGGCGCTGGTTGGGCTGAACGGCCGATGGCTCAAAGTTAACCCGGCCCTCTGCGCCATTGTTGGCTATAGCGAAAGCGATCTGCTGAAAATTGATTTTCAGACGCTGACGCATCCGGAAGACCTGCGTACCGATCTCGTGCATGTAGAGCAATTCCTGCAAGGCGCCATTTCGAGCTACGAAACGGAAAAGCGTTACATCCATATGGATGGCTCGACTATTTGGGTATTGCTATCGGTCAGCCTGGTGCGCAATACGAACGGCGAGCCCGACTTTTTCATTTCTCAGATTCAGAATATTTCCGCCCGCAAGCAGACCGAGGTGGAAAGAGATGCCTTTTTCAATCTATCCCGCGATATGCTGGCAACGGCAAACTCGGCGGGCTACCTGATGCAGGTCAATCCTGCCTGGACCATTGCTTTGGGTTGGTCGGCAAAAGAACTGACCGAACGGCCGGTTCTGAGTTTCCTGCATCCGGACGATATCGCCCAAACCATTGAAGCAGGGCAATGCGCCATGCGCGGCGAATCCATCGATGGCTTTTGCAACCGATACCAGGCAAAGGATGGCGTCTATCGCTGGATCGAATGGAGTATGACGGCCAACTACGATGGCGTGATGTACTGCTCTGCCAGAGATGTCTCCCGCAGGAAAGCGGCTGAAGAATTCCTGATTGCAGAACAGGAAAGAATCCGCGTGACATTGCAATCCATCGGCGATGGCGTGATCACCACGGATGTCAAAGGTGTCATAACGTCGATTAATCCCATGGGCGAAACGATTACCGGATGGGCCAGCCAGGAAGCATTGGGCATGCCGGTTGATACCGTTATGCATTTAATCGACGAAAGAAGACGTGGCGGCATCGCCAATCCCTTGCTTGAATCGCTGCAACAGCAGACTGCCGTGAGACGCGATGTCGCCATTTTGATCCGGCGCGACGGTACCGATGCCGCCATCTCCGGATCGGCTTCTCCGATCTGCCATAGCGATGGTTCTTTATTGGGAGGCGTCCTGGTTTTTCAGGATGTGACGGAGAAAAACAAGGCCATCAATCAAATCAAATACCAGGCGACCCACGACCAGTTAACCAGACTTTTAAATCGTGCCGAATTTGAAAGGATCGCGACTTACTTCTTCAACGACGCGCACAGCAATGAAAATGCGCATTGCCTGCTCTTGCTGGATCTTGATGAATTCAAGGCTGTCAACGATAAGGGCGGCCATATGGCCGGCGACGCAATACTGCGGGAGATCGCCGCCCTGATTGCCTCCAAATTGCGCGCGGCCGATAAAATCGCCAGGATAGGCGGCGATGAATTTGGGGTATTACTGGAAAAGTGTTCTCTGCCTGCGGCCGAAAAGATCGCCGCGCAGCTGATTGACGCGGTCGGCGCGCACCGGATGGATTGGGATGCCAATACGTTTCAGGTCGGCCTTTGCATCGGGATCGCGCCGTTGTCGAAACAATCCAATACGCTCAAGGAGGTCATGGCGCAGGCCGATGCGGCCTGCTACCGGGCCAAGGCGGCAGGGAAGAATCGGTTTCAGACGGCGGCTGTGACTGGTTAAGTTACGTGGCGAAAAAGATCGGGGAGTGGGCTATGAAGCCCCGTGCAAGCGCATGCGGACTCAGGCGTCAGACCATAGTTTGCCGGCGGTGGCCCAGTTCTCGCGTTTGACATCTTCGATAATGATGTCGACCGATTCGACGCTGCAACCGAGCGTCGCAACCGTCGCTTCGGTCACTGCTTTGACGAATGCACGCTTTTCTTCTACCGTGCGGCCTTCGAATAATTGAACGTTGATGGTTGGCATGGGTTTCCCTTTTTTAGTTAATGAAAATGCTAAATAATCAGTTGCATCGGTCTCGTCAGTCGCGATAGGACGGCGACAACACATCGAGCATGCGCAACAACGCGGGCCATTCGAGTATGCCCTCGGGCGCACCGTCGCCGAGCAATTCCTTGTAGGTTTTCGCGCAGACTTCAGGCGGCGGAATATGCAGCGGGCCGCCGCCGGATTGCGCCTTCAACTGGAATGCGCAGGCTTTATCGAGCGTATCCATCAAGACATACGCTTCTGCAATCGTGCGGCCGCTGATCAATGTGCC
>JAQGNR010000252.1 GCA_028291765.1 Herbaspirillum sp. | reverse complement strand
CTGTCTGAAGCGGAAATATTGCGCATGGTGGTCGCTTACGAACCGGTCTGGGCGATCGGTACCGGCAAAACGGCGACACCGCAAATGGCCCAGGATGTACATGCATTTTTGCGCAGCAAGCTGGCCGCTGCAAATGTTGCCGATGCCGCCGATGCTGCAGCGAAGGTGCAGATTTTGTACGGCGGCAGCATGAAGCCGGATAATGCTAAAGAGTTACTCGCGATGCCTGATATCGATGGTGGTCTGATTGGTGGCGCAGCGCTGAAAGCGGCTGATTTCCTGGCGATCGTTCGCGCCGCGGCGCCGATCCATCGTTAAGAGGCTGCTGCAAAATTAAGCTGGCGAGGCGGCATAACAAATGCCGGACAACGGGTTTTCCCGAATTGAATTAGAATCAACAAAATTGGAAAGTATTAATTAAATGAACACTATTTTTACCGTCGTCATCGTCATTCAGGTGCTGTCTGCGTTGACGATCATTGGTCTGGTTTTATTGCAGCATGGTAAGGGCGCCGATATGGGCGCTGCTTTCGGTTCGGGCGCATCGGGCAGTTTGTTCGGCGCTACCGGGTCTTCCAATTTTCTGTCGAAATCGACCGGCGCTGCCGCGGCCGTATTTTTTGCGGCAACGCTTGCGCTGGCATATATGGGCAACCAGCGTTCGACCATCAGCGGTGGCGTGATGGACAGATTATCGCCAGCGAGCATGATTGCACCGCCTGCTTCTACTCCGTCGGAAGCTACACCGGCGCCCGCTGCGGCGCCGACACCTGAGACGCAAGGTCAATCGAATCAAATTCCGAAATAATTTTATCCTGTAAGCATCTTTTTGATCAGTTTGTGCATTGAACAAGAGGGGTAAGCAGGTTAAAATAGCAGGTCTCAAGCCGACGTGGTGAAATTGGTAGACACGCTATCTTGAGGGGGTAGTGGCGAAAGCTGTGCGAGTTCGAGTCTCGCCGTCGGCACCAAGTATACGAAAGCCAGCAAAGGGTGTTTTTCCTGGGCTGGCTTTTTATCGAGGATGTGTCTGTATGATATTGAGAATCATTCCTAAAACTATATAGATGGTGACAATTAATCGTGAATCTCGAAAATTATTTTCCCGTACTATTGTTTATCCTGATTGGCATTGCTGTCGGTATTGCCCCTCAATTGATGGGGCGTCTTTTAGGGCCGCATCGGCCCGATCCTCAAAAAACATCTCCCTACGAATGCGGCTTCGAAGCATTCGAAGATGCGCGCATGAAATTCGATGTGCGCTATTACCTCGTTGCGATTCTCTTTATTTTGTTTGATCTGGAAACCGCGTTTTTCTTCCCGTGGGGCGTTGCCATGCGCGACCTCGGCTGGTCCGGCTTCGTCACGATGATGGTGTTCATCGCAGAATTCGTGGTTGGATTTTGGTATATCTGGAAGAAAGGCGCCCTGGATTGGGAGTAACTTATGTCAATTGAAGGCGTACTCAATGAAGGGTTTGTTACCACTTCGTTAGATAAAGTAATTAACTGGACCCGCACTGGTTCGATGTGGCCGATGACCTTTGGTCTGGCATGCTGTGCAGTTGAAATGATGCATGTCGGCGCGTCGCGCTACGATTTGGATCGCTTCGGCGTCATGTTCCGTCCATCGCCGCGCCAGTCGGATGTGATGATTGTCGCCGGCACGCTGTGCAATAAAATGGCGCCGGCTTTGCGCAAGGTCTACGATCAGATGGCCGAGCCGCGCTGGGTTATTTCGATGGGCTCCTGCGCCAATGGCGGTGGTTATTATCACTACTCCTATTCTGTAGTACGCGGTTGCGATCGGATTGTGCCGGTGGATGTGTACGTTCCCGGTTGCCCACCCACAGCCGAAGCGCTGTTGTACGGCGTCATTCAGTTGCAGAATAAAATCAAGCGCACCAGCACCATTGCGCGCTAAGAGGGCGGTATGACAACTAAACTGGAAACGCTCGAAGCGGCATTGCGTAATGCGCTGGGCAGCCATCTTAAAACTTTGACGGTAGCGCTGGGTGAGGTAACAATCATCGTCGGCGCGGCCGATTATCTTTCCGCAATGCGCATATTGCGCGATCACGCCGATACCCGTTTCGAAGAAATGATCGATTTGTGCGGTGTCGATTATTCGGCATACGGCGATGGCGTTTGGGAAGGTCCGCGTTTTGCAGCAGTGTCGCATCTGCTGTCATTGACGCATAACTGGCGTGTGCGGGTGAGAGTATTCGCCCCCGACGACGAAATGCCGCTGCTGAGCTCGATGACCTCGCTTTGGTCGACCGCAGACTGGTACGAACGCGAAGCCTTCGATCTGTTCGGCATTCTGTTCGAAGGACATAACGACTTGCGCCGCCTGTTGACGGATTACGGCTTTATCGGTCACCCATTCCGCAAGGACTTCCCGGTATCCGGCTATGTCGAAATGCGCTACGACGCAGAACAGCGCCGCGTGATTTATCAGCCTGTAACGATTGAGCCGCGCGAAATCGTTCCGCGTGTCATTCGCGAAGAAAATTACGGGATCGAATAATGGCAGAAATCAAGAATTACACGCTCAACTTTGGCCCGCAACATCCGGCCGCACATGGCGTTTTGCGTCTGGTGCTGGAGCTCGACGGTGAAGTGATCCAACGCGCCGATCCCCATATCGGCCTGCTGCATCGCGCGACTGAAAAATTGGCCGAGCAAAAAACCTATCTGCAATCGGTCCCCTATATGGATCGGCTCGATTACGTATCGATGATGTGTAACGAGCACGCGTATGTCATGGCGATCGAAAAGCTGCTTGGCATCGAAGTGCCGTTGCGGGCGCAATACATTCGCGTCATGTTCGATGAAATCACGCGTTTGCTGAACCATCTGATGTGGATCGGCGCGCATGGCCTGGATGTCGGTGCGATGGGCGTGCTGCTGTATGCCTTCCGCGAACGCGAAGATCTGATGGATTGCTACGAAGCGGTATCCGGCGCGCGCATGCATGCCGCCTATTACCGCCCGGGCGGTGTGTATCGCGATCTGCCGGACACGATGCCGCAATACAAGGCATCGATCATGCGCAACGACAAAGCGATCCGCGCGCTGAACGAAAATCGCCAGGGTTCCCTGCTCGATTTCATTGAAAATTTCACCACCCGTTTCCCTAGATACGTCGACGAATACGAAACACTGCTGACCGATAACCGTATCTGGAAGCAGCGGCTGGTCGGTATCGGCGTGGTCTCGCCCGAGCGCGCCATGGCAATGGGCTTTACCGGCGCGATGCTGCGCGGTTCAGGCGTTGAATGGGATCTGCGCAAGAAACAACCGTATGAAGTCTACGATTTGCTCGACTTCGATATTCCGGTCGGTAAAAATGGCGACTCTTATGACCGCTATCTGGTGCGCGTCGAAGAAATGCGTCAGTCGAACCGGATCATCAAGCAATGCGTCGAATGGCTGCGCAATAACGCCGGTCCTGTGATTATCGATAATCACAAAATAGCGCCGCCGCCACGGGTCGACATGAAATCCAACATGGAAGACTTGATTCACCATTTCAAGTTGTTCACTGAAGGCTTCCACGTTCCGCCGGGAGAAGCCTACAGCGCGGTCGAACATCCTAAGGGCGAGTTCGGCATTTATCTGATTTCCGACGGCGCCAACAAACCGTACCGGATGAAGATTCGCGCACCTGGTTTCCCGCATCTGCAAAGTCTCAATGAGATGGCGTCGGGCCACATGATTGCTGACGCCGTCACGATCATCGGCACGCAAGACATTGTGTTCGGTGAAATCGACCGTTAAGAATAAAAGAATAAGTTGGAATTTGAAGCTGGAGTTTGAAGCTGTAATTCGAAGCTGTACCTTGAAGCTGCAACCCGAACCCGTAACCCGCGCAGCGATGCGCACGGATGGCTAAAAAATGCTGTTAAGTCAAGAGTCGTATAAAAAAATCGATCGCGAGGTCGCGAAATATCCCGCCAACCAGAAGCAATCCGCGGTGATGGCGGCGCTCGCCATTGCCCAGGATGAAAAAGGCTGGCTGGCACCCGAAACGCAACAGGACGTGGCAGATTATCTGGGTATGCCGGCCATCGCGGTGCAGGAAGTTGCAACTTTTTACAATATGTACAATACCTCGCCGGTCGGCAAGCACAAGATTTCGGTGTGCACCAATTTGCCGTGCGCATTGTCGGGTGGCGTAGGCGCCGCCGACTATCTGAAACAAAAACTTGGCATCGGTTTTCGCGAAACCACCGCCGACGGCCTGTTCACATTGGTAGAAGGCGAATGCATGGGCGCCTGCGGCGATGCGCCGGTCATGCTGGTAAACAACAAACGCATGTGCAGCTGGATGTCCGGCGACAAAATCGATGCACTGCTGGAGGAATTGAAGAAATGACCAGTTTGCATGATCGTCATATCAACCCGTTGATTCTGGCCGGCCTGGATGGTAAGAACTGGCATCTTGCCGACTACGTCAAGCGTGGCGGCTACGAGTCGTTAAAGCGTATCCTGAACGACAAAATAACACCCGAGCAAGTCATTGCCGAATTAAAAGCATCTTCGCTGCGCGGACGCGGCGGCGCCGGTTTCCCGACCGGTCTCAAATGGAGCTTCATGCCACGCCAGTTTCCCGGCCAGAAATACCTGGTCTGCAACAGCGATGAAGGCGAGCCCGGCACATTCAAGGATCGCGACATTCTCCGTTACAACCCGCACGCATTGATCGAAGGCATGATCATCGGCGGTTACGCAATGGGTATCACCGTCGGCTACAACTACATTCACGGCGAAATCTGGAGTGAGTACGCGCTGTTCGAAGACGCGCTGGAAGAAGCGCGCGCGGCAGGTTTTCTTGGCGATCGTATTCTCGGCGCCGATTTCTCGTTCCAGTTGCATGCATTCCATGGCTACGGCGCTTACATCTGCGGCGAAGAAACCGCCTTGCTGGAATCGCTGGAAGGCAAAAAAGGCCAGCCGCGCTTCAAGCCGCCATTCCCCGCCAGCTTCGGTCTGTACGGCAAACCGACCACCATCAACAATACCGAAACCTTCGCAGCAGTGCCGTTCATTTTTCAGATGGGCGCTGCAAAATATGCGGAAATCGGTAAGCCGAACAATGGCGGCACCAAGATTTTCTCGATTTCCGGCGACGTTGAAAAGCCGGGCAATTATGAAATTCCATTAGGTACGCCATTCGCCAAATTACTGGAATTGGCAGGCGGCATGCGCGGCGGCAAAAAAATCAAGGCAGTGATCCCAGGCGGATCCTCGGCGCCAGTGATTCGCGGCGAAATCATGATGGATACCGACATGGATTACGACGCCATCGCCAAGGCCGGTTCAATGCTGGGTTCCGGCGCGGTCATTGTCATGGACGAAACGCGCTGCATGGTCAAATCGCTGTTGCGCCTGTCATATTTTTATTTTGAAGAATCGTGCGGACAATGCACACCATGCCGCGAAGGTACCGGCTGGATGTACCGCGTGGTCGAGCGGATCGAAAACGGCAAAGGACGGCCGGAAGATCTGGATCTGCTCAATTCGGTTGCCGATAATATTCAGGGCCGCACCATCTGTGCGCTGGGCGATGCCGCCGCGATGCCGGTGCGTGCGTTCATCAAGAATTATCGCGAAGAATTTGAATACCATATCGAGCATAAGCATTGCCTGGTGCCGGCTTACCTGTAAAGCCATCGGGCAGTCACTGACGTAATCAAGTACGGATGTAATCAAGAATACTTAGGCAAAGCCATGGTCGAAATTGAAATAGACGGTAAAAAAGTAGAAGTGCTCGAAGGCAGCATGGTGATGGACGCTGCCAATAAAATCGGCACGTACATTCCGCATTTTTGCTATCACAAGAAGTTAAGCATTGCGGCCAACTGCCGCATGTGTCTGGTCGAGGTGGAAAAAGCACCGAAGCCGCTGCCGGCCTGCGCCACACCGGTTTCGGCCGGCATGATTGTGCGTACCGCCAGCGATAAGGCGATGAAGGCGCAAAAAGGTGTGATGGAATTTCTGCTGATCAATCACCCGCTGGATTGCCCGATCTGCGATCAGGGCGGTGAATGCCAACTGCAGGATCTGGCGGTCGGTTACGGCAAGTCGACTTCGCGCTACGAAGAAGAGAAACGGGTAGTCGTGCCGAAAGATGCCGGCCCGTTGATCTCGATGAAGGAAATGAATCGCTGCATCCATTGCACGCGCTGCGTGCGCTTCGGCCAGGAAATCGCCGGCGTGATGGAGCTCGGCATGTTGGGCCGCGGCGAACACGCCGAGATCACGACCTTCGTCGGCAAGACCGTCAATTCCGAATTGTCCGGCAATATGATTGATTTGTGCCCGGTGGGCGCTTTGACGTCGAAACCGTTCCGCTACAGCGCCCGTACCTGGGAATTGTCGCGCCGCAAATCGGTCAGCCCGCACGATAGCCTCGGCGCCAATCTGATCGTACAAGTCAAGGGCGGCAAAGTGATGCGTGTGCTGCCGCTGGAAAACGATGCGGTCAACGAATGCTGGATTTCGGACAAGGACCGCTTTTCCTACGAAGGCCTGGACGCCGCCGATCGCTTGAGCAAACCGATGCTCAAGCAAGACGGTCAATGGCGCGAAGTCGATTGGCAAACCGCGCTGGAATATGTTGCGCACGGTTTGCGTAATATCAAACACGAACATGGCGCCGACGCCATCGCTGCCTTGGCGACACCTTATTCGACGCTGGAAGAACTCTCGCTGCTGCAAAAAGTAGTGCGCGGCCTGGGTTCTGAAAATATCGATTTCCGTCTGCGCCAATCGGATTTTGCACTCGATCACAAGATCACCCCTTGGCTGGGCATGCCTGTGGCGGAACTCTCGGCATTGAACCGTGCGTTCGTCATCGGTTCTTTCCTGCGTAAAGATCATCCATTGCTGGCGGCGCGTCTGCGCGGGGCCACCAAAGACGGCGCCAAGATCAGCCTGCTGCATGCAACCGACGACGATCTGCTGCTGCCGTTGGCCAATAAGATCATTGCCGCCCCATCCGAATGGCTGGCGATGCTCAATCAGGTGATCGCTGCGATCGCTGCTGAAAAAGCAATCCCGGCCCCGGTCGGATTTGCTGCGATTACCGTTTCGGAAGCGGCAAAGTCGATCGCTTCGAGCCTACTGTCGGGCGAACGCAAAGCGGTGCTGCTCGGTAACGCAGCAGCGCAACATCCGCAAGCCTCGCAACTGCATATCGCTGCGCAATGGATCGCCGAACAAACCGGCGCCAAATTCGGCTATCTGACCGAAGCGGGCAATACCGTCGGCGGTTATCTGGCGAATGCCATTCCAGGCATCGGCAGCCATGGCGTCAATGCCGGCAAGCTGTTCAGCGAAGCGCGCAAGGCGTATCTGTTGCTCAACGCGGAACCCGCACTCGACAGCGCCAACCCGCAAGCCGCACAAGCTGCAGTGGCGCAAGCCGAAATGGTCGTGGTCATGTCAGCCTACAAACAGGGCCTCGATTACGCCGACGTGTTGTTGCCGATCGCACCCTTTACCGAAACCTCCGGCACTTTCGTCAATGCAGAAGGCCGTGCGCAAAGCTTCAACGGCGCAGTCAAGCCACTGGGCGAAGCGCGTCCGGCATGGAAAGTACTTCGCGTGCTGGGTAATTTGCTGGACTTGCCGAATTTCGAATACGAAACCTCGGAAGCGATTCGTACCGAAGTCATCGGCGAAATAAGCGATGCCGAAACGTTGCAGGCGCGTTTAAACAATCTGGTGGCAAATGCGGAAGCGCCGGCGATGGCTGCGGCCGCCGCCGATGCTCCAGCCTCCAATGCCGAGCGCGTCGCCGATGTGCCCATCTATTTCACCGATGCAATCGTCAGGCGCGCGCCGTCGTTGCAACAGACTACCGACGCAGTGGCGCCGCAAGCCTGGTTATCGGCGGCGCTGTCTGCGAAGCTGGGTGTGGCAGCCGGCGACAAGGTCAAGGTAAGCCAAGGGCAGGGCAGCACAGTGCTGACAGCAGCAATCGACAATAGCTTGCCGGCCACAGTTGTGCGCGTGGCGGCAGGTCATAACAGCACTGCGGCGCTGGGTGCAATGTTTGGCGCAATCGCAGTGGAGAAAGCGT
>JAQGNR010000241.1 GCA_028291765.1 Herbaspirillum sp. | reverse complement strand
TTTGTGCGCAGTGAGGTAAAGGAGGGAGGTGGCCGAAGGCCGCCGGAAGGACACGAACGGAGCACAACCATCCGCCACAGCCCGCCCTCAGTAGCCGCATCGCGGCGTACCGAAGGCGCTGAGCAAGTAGCGTACCGAGGGGGGTTACAGTTTGGCAGCGATCAATTTCGCCAGACTTTGCACGCCTTCGCGTATCTTCTCCGGCGGCACAGTCACAAAGCTCAAACGCAAGGTATTCGATTGCGGATTATCCGCATAGAACGGCGCTCCCGGCACAAACGCAACTTTCTGCGCGACCGCTTCGGCCAGCACCTGCATCGTATCGATATGCGCCGGCACGGTGACCCAGATAAACATGCCGCCTTCGGGACGCGTCCAGCTGGTACCGGCGGGGAAATAGGCTTGCAAGGCATTGAGCATGACCTGGCATTGATCCGAATAAAGTTGACGAATAGTCGGAATATGCTCTTTCAGGAAACCATCCTTCACCGCTTCGTACACCACCATCTGCGTCAATTGCGCGGTATGTAAATCGGCCGCCTGCTTGGCCTGCTCCAGCTTTTGAATCAAGGCTGTGGGCGCCACCACGTAACCGAGCCGGATGCCGGGCGTCAGCACTTTCGAGAACGATCCCATGTAAATGACGCCGCCGGGATTCATCGTCAGCATTTTCGGCAGCGGCTCGCCGTTATAGCTCAACGCGCCGTAAGGATCGTCTTCGATCAGCGGCAAGCCCAGACGGGCGCAGGTTTCAACCAATTGATGACGGCGCTGCAGCGACAACGTGCGCCCCGTCGGATTCTGAAAATTCGGCAACGAATACAACAAGCGCGCACCACCTGCGATCGGCGCGATTGCTTCCGGAATCAAGCCGCCCTCGTCGCCCGGTATCGATGTGAATTCCGGCCCGTAGACCGAAAACGCCTGCAATGCGCCCAGATAACTCGGTGTTTCGACCAATACCTTGCTGCCTTTATCGATCAATACTTTACCCAGCAAATCCAGCGCCTGCTGCGAACCGGACACGATCAACACCTGTTCCGGCAAAATACGCACGCCATCGATCGACAATGAATCGGCGATCCAGGCACGCAACGGCGCATAACCATCCGACGGCCCGTATTGCAACGCAACCTTGCCCTCTTGCGACAACACCTTGTCGAAAGCAGCGCGCATTTTTTCGACCGGGAATGTTGCAGGCGACGGCAAGCCGCCGGCAAACGAAATAATTTCCGGCTGCATCGTGATTTTCAGGATTTCACGAATCGCCGAACTTTTCAGCCGCTCGGTTCGTTGTGCGAATTGCCATTGCATGGGATTGGGATTTTCGATTTTCATTTTGCTTGCTTGCTTGCTTTACTTGATTTCCACGATCATCTCGATTTCAACACAAGCGCCCAGAGGCAGTTGCGCAACACCGAAGGCCGAACGGGCATGTTTGCCGCGTTCGCCGAACACCTCGACCAGCAATTCGGAGGCGCCATTGGTGACCAGATGCTGCTCGGTAAAATCGCTGGTCGAATTGACCAGACTCATCACTTTGACGATGCGCTGCACGCGCTCCAGATCGCCGCCGCAGGCCGCCTGCAAAGTCGCCAGCAAATCGATGGCGACGCTGCGCGCAGCCAGTTTGCCGTCTTCGGTCGAGACATCCTTGCCTAGTTGCCCGACCCAGACCGCGCCCTCTTTCTTGGCGATATGGCCCGACAAAAATACCGTATTACCGGTTTGCGCCGACATGACGTAGGCGGCTGCAGGCGCAGCCGATGGCGGCAATTCGATATTCAGCGATTTCAGTTTTGAATAGATAGACATGCGTACTCCAGGTGATCGTTAATGCACGTTAAGGCGGGAAATTTTCGAATCCGCAATTATATCGGTGTTTTACAAACGGCTGACACCGATCTCCAGCCCTGCAGTCAATTTACCGCCGCCCGTTTTATGCACCTTGGCGCGCCGCCCCAAACCGACCACCGCAATCACCGCTGCCGCAAACACCAGATTACTGAGCCGCAAGCGATCGCCGGTCAACAATGCCGCGCCCAGCAAGGTCAGAAACGGCTGCAACAACTGCATCTGTGCAACACGGGCAATCCCACCCATGGCCAGCCCTTTGTACCAAAAGAAAAAACCGATCAGCATCGAAAACAGCGACACATAGCCGAAACCGATCCACGCCAGTGGCGGCACAGACAAATCAGCGCCGCTATGCCAACCCAGCCATAACGACAACGGCAGCGATACCGGCAGACACAACATCAAAGCCCAGGCAATCGCCTGCGGTCCGCCCATGACTTGCGCCAGACGGCCACCCTCTGCATATCCGATGGCCGCCAGCACGACTGCCGCAAACAGCGCCAGATCGGCCATCTGAAAACTACCGCCGCCCTCGCGCAGCGCAAAGCCGATCACCAGTGCGCTGCCGCTCATCGCCGCCACCCAGAACCAGCACGAAGGCCGCTCGCCGAAACGCAGCGCCCCTACCAAGGCCGTCGCCAACGGCAGCAAACCGAGCACAATCGCGCCATGCGAGGCCGGCGCCGAATGCATGGCAATCGATGAGAACACCGGAAAGCCGAATCCCACACTAAGCCCGATGATTGCCAGCGGCCACCATTGCCCCCTGCTCGGCAAAGGCGCCTTCAAATACCAAAGCACCGCGGGCGAAAGCAAGCCCGCCAGCGCGCCGCGCCCGAATCCGACGAACAGCGGATCCAGCCCTTGCACCGCCATATGCGTAAACGGCAAAGTCAGACTGAATATCGCCACACCGGCAAAGCCGTACCACATACCCTTGATTTCTTGCTGCATCGCATTCCCCGACTCATTTGCTCATCCCGTTGCAGGCTGAACTTCGAGGCTCATGTTAATCGACACGAACAATACAGTACCGGTACAATTAGCCAAATAATCACTTACATTGTCACGGTAAAATGACCAATACAAATAAACCCAGTACAGCCTCGGCTGCTGCTGCGGCTGCGTTACCCCAATCGCCGCCCTTGCTATCACGCGAGGGCGGCGATTCCTTGGTCCAGCAAATCGTGCGCACGGTACAGTCGCGCATCGACGACAAGCTGTTGCGCACCGGCGCCCGTATGCCGTCGATCCGGCAATTTGCCGATTCGCACAGCGTTTCGCGGTTTACCGTGGTGGAAGCCTACGACCGTCTGGTCGCCAAGGGTTTTCTGGAATCGCGCCGCGGCTCCGGCTTTTATGTGCGCGAGCGCTCACCGGTCGGCGAGGCCTCCAAGAAAGAAATGCAGCGCAGCGCGCCGCAGCAAGTGGACGTGGTCTGGCTGATACGCAATATGTTTCGCCAGATGCCGGCGCAAAAAATGCCGGGCGGCGGCCTGCTGCCATCGGACTGGCTGGATGGCGATCTGATCGCCAACGGCTTGCGCGCTATCGGCCGCCAGAATCAATCCCTGCTACTGGGTTACGGCACGCCGCAGGGCTTCCTGCCGCTGCGCCAGCAACTGCAATTGAAACTGGCCGAACTGGAAATTGCCGCCCTGCCCGAGCAAATCCTGACGACTGCCGGCGTCACGCAAGGTCTGGACATCGTCGCCCGCCATTTCCTGCAGCCGGGGGATGTTATTTTTGTCGACGATCCGGCCTGGTTTTTAATGTTCGGCTCCTTTGCGACACTCGGCGCCAAAATCGTCGGCATTCCACGCTTGGCCGACGGCCCCGACATTGCAAAACTGGCCGAACTGGCCGCACTGCACAAGCCCAAGCTGTATGTCATCAATTCGGTATTGCACAACCCGACCTCGTCTTCGCTCTCGGCGGCCAAGGCGTTTCAGATATTGCGCATCGCCGAAGAGCATGATTTCATGATTGTCGAAGACGATATTTATTGCGATATGCATCCGGGCGCCAACGTGCAGCCCGCCACCCTCATTGCCGCGCTGGATCAACTCAAGCGGGTCATCTATCTGGGCGGTTTTTCCAAAACGCTATCGGCCAATCTGCGGGTCGGCTTCATCGCCACGTCCATCGAACTGGCGCGTCATCTGGCCGATCGCAAAATGCTATCGACGCTAACTACCGGCGAAATTCCCGAACGGGTGGTTTATAAAATCCTGTCGGATGGCCATTACCGCAAACATGTGGAACGTCTGCGCAGCCGCCTCAACAGCGTGC
>JAQGNR010000236.1 GCA_028291765.1 Herbaspirillum sp. | reverse complement strand
CCATGACGCCGACGCGTCCGTCGCTATCGCGAAACACCACCAGGTCTTCGCCGAAGATACGCGCCTTCACCGGCGCGCCGTCGGGCTCGCTGACTTCTTCTATCAGGCATATAGGGGTCCAGTGCCGGCGCATCAATTGCCCCATCGGGGCGTCGCCTTCGACACGGCATAAAAGATCGTTCTCTTCCATGGTCAACATTTTTTGTCTCCTGAAGTAACAACTTATCCAATGCCTTTGCCGCGGCTTTTGTATGGAATGATCGATATCTTATTATTTTATTTAGATATCTAAATTTAATGCAAATCAGTATATTGCTTGTTTAGGAGATTTTCTAGTGCCCTGCTGCGTTGTTGTGTCTTTTTACGACGATAGCATCTTGACGTGCGCCACCAACTGATCGAGCGCTTTATTCCATCCTGCATAAAAGCCCATTTTTTCGTGCTTTAGCCGATCCGCTTCATCTTTATGCAGGCAGATTGCCGTGTACTTCGTCCCCTCACCGTGCGTTTCCAGCAAAATAATGGCGGTGACGGCAAACATCTCCTCCGCCAGGTGAACGACGGGCCGATAGCCGGGCGCCAGCGCCGTCGTCCAGATCAGTTTTTCGTTTTCGACGATTTCAAGATAGCTGCCGACATTCGGAAATTCATGCCCCTCCGGCGCACGCATCATGGTGCGGAAGATGCCGCCGGGACGCAGATCGATTTCGCAATCGATCGTGGTCCAGGGCGCCGGCGTGAACCATTTTTTGATCTGATCCGGTTTGGTCCAGGCATTCCAGACCAGTTGCTTGGGCACGTCGACGATGCGTTCGAGGAACAGATCGAGTTGAGGATTGACGACGGGTAAATTTAAGCTGCTCATGATTGCCTCCTTCAGAGTTTGAGATTTTCCGTTCACAACATCATTTAAACCGTATCACACTAGTGTGCTGTAACAAGCGATTTTGCCGTGGATCGGGCCGATTGAGCGCATCGGACGCATATTCTTAAATAGCGTTATATTCCTGTTGCATGAAATTTTTGTGGACTATAACCAGGAGTCAATACCGTGAATAAAAAACAGACAGCACTTCGGCTCGTTCCGGCTTTATTACTTTGCACATTGGCTGCATGCAGCACAACCGGCATGCAGTCGTCCAACACCATTCCCCCCATCCCAGCCGCCGCCACGGTGACGCTGGACGCCAAAACAAGCGCTCTGCTGGTACTGGATATCAATTCAGTCGTATGCCGGCCGAACCCAGCCTGTACCGCTACTTTGCCGGCGATCAATTCGCTGCTCAATAAGGCGCGCGCAGCCAACGTGCCGGTCATCTATTCGACCACCATCACGCCGTCCGGACCACCGCCACAACTGGAAGAGATTGCGCCGAAAGCGGGCGAACCTATTGTCATGGCGCGCGCCAACAAATTTGTCGGCACGGACCTTGAAGATATCTTGAAGAAATACAAAACCGGCACGGTGGTCATCGTCGGCAGCGCCGCCAACGGCGCGGTCATGTACACCGCATTTCATGCCAGCACCAAGGGATTTACGGTAGTGGTTGCCGAAGACGGCCTATCGACCCCGGTGCCGATCAATACCGTGCTTGCACGCTATCAAATGCTCAATCAGCCCGGCTTCCTCAATCCGGACAATACCCCGCTGGCCGCTCAAAAAGTGACGCTCAGCCGCAGCGATCTGATTAGCTTCAAATAGACCGTCCGGCCGCAGCGATCCTGCGCCGGGCTGGTCGAACGCGTACTGAAATGAAACAAGGGCCTGCATATGTGCAGGCCCTTGTTCGTTTATGTTTGCCTATGTTTGCTTTGCGATAGATCAGGCGTGTCTAGCGGCATGGGCCGCCGAAATGACATGAACGGAGCACAACATCCCACCACACCCCGCCCATGGCACTTAATCAGCGCCGCCTTAATGCATTAACAGGCCCTAATCCAGCTCATCATCCGCCGGTTTTTCTTCCAGCACGGTGACCAGCAAACGATCGATCCGGTTGCGATCCATATCGACCACTTCAATCCGGTAACCTTCCCACTCGAAGTGTTCCGATATCTGCGGAATATGGCCCAGAAAGGTCATCACAAACCCGGCCAGCGTGTGATAGGTGCCGGAGGCTTCCTCGGGAAAGCGGACCTGGGTTCCCAGCAATTCCCGGAAACGGTCGAAGGTCACGCCGCCGTCGATCAGCCAGGAGCCGTCTTCGCGCCGCACCACATCATCCTCAAAATCTTCATTGATCACCGAGACATCGCCCACCAGCGCGCCCAGCACGTCGCTGAGCGTCACGATGCCTTCGATCTCGCCGTATTCGTCAATCACCAACGCCAATTCGGCGCGATTCTTTTTCAGCGTTTCCAGCAACTGCATCGCGCTGATGGTTTCCGGCACGAACAGCGGCGGCCGCGTGGCAGCGGCAATATCGATGGTCGTAATCGAACGGCTGCGAATGGTTTGTTCGAACAGCATGCCGGCATGCACGATACCGATAATGTGTGAAATATCGCCCTTGCAGACCGGAAAACGGTTGTATGAACTGTCGGCGATTTTGGCCAGATTGACTTCCAGGCTATCTTCGATATCGATGAAATGCACATCCATGCGCGGCGTCATCAGCGCCGCTACACGCTGATCGTCGAGGCGCAGCGCGCGCGAAACGATATCGTGTTCGGTCTTTTCAAACAAACCGGCATCGGTGCCTTCGCGGAACAGGCCGGCGATTTCTTCTTCGGTAACGGCATCGTCTTTCTTGTGATGCAGCCCCATGATGCGCAAAATGAAATCCGTGCTGCCGGTCAGTATCTTGACGACCGGTCCCATTATTTTGGACAGCATCAGCATCAGCGGCGAAATCAGCGAGGCGACGATTTCCGGGTATTGCATGGCAATGCGTTTGGGCACCAGTTCGCCCAGAATCAGCGAGGCAAAAGTAATCCCGACCACGACGATGGCCAGCGATACTTCACGCGCATAGGGGCTGATCAGATGAATGGTCGCCATTTCCGGGGTCAGCGCAGCCACCAGCGAAGCCTCGCCGAACGCGCCGTTGAAAATGCCGATCAGGGTAATGCCCACCTGGATGGTGGAGAGAAAACGACTGGGGCTTTCAGACAGATCGAGCGCGGCCTGCGCGCCCCTGCTACCGTTGTCAGCCCGTTTTTGTAAACGAATCCGCTTGGATGTCACAATGGCGATTTCGGACATGGCAAAGATGCCGTTGACCAAAATCAGCCCCAAGATAACTAATATGTCCACTAGGAAAGATCTACGGTTATCCCGTCAACCTTCGTTGTTGAAAGCAGGTATTGTACTGGCAACAGGAAAATCACCCCGATTTTCAGGTCGATGCGCCTTTTCGCGCGGACCAGACTGTGCCGCCTCAACCCCATTGCCCTACCAGGAGACCGCATGAACCCAGCAATTCCCCCTAGCCTCACACCGCTACCGACCCACTCTTCCGCTGATTTTGCTGATTTTACTTATTCTGACTATTCTTATTCACCCCTTCCAACACGGCCGCGACGCCTGTTTACCGTCTTGAGCGCCGCGCTCCTCGGTGCCGCAACCGCCCTCTCGGCGCACGCGCAAGCCGCGCCGCAATGGCCCGATACCTATCTCTCCCGGCTACAAGCCCAAGCCTTGATCCAGACCGCCAATGCGGAAATCCTCGGCAGCAGCAGCGCCACCCTGACGCTGGAAAAATGGTGCCGCGATCATCGATTGGCCGCCGATCCAACATTGATCGCAACCTTAGTCCATGGCGTCGACAAGCCGCCCACATCCGAACAACGCCTGCGGCTGCAAGTCGGCCCGAATGAGCCGATCAGGTATCGGCGCGTGCAGTTATCCTGTGGCGGACTGGTTTTATCCGAAGCCGATAACTGGTACGTGCCGGCGCGTCTGTCCGCGGAGATGAACCGCCTGCTGGACACCACCGACACCCCATTCGGCAAAGCCGTATTGGACTTGAAGCCGTTCCGCCGCACTTATGCCGCCACCCTGCTATGGTCGCCACTGCCACCGCAATGGGAAATGCAAAAAGAACGGCCATCGGCTGCAACCACAGCCACGCTGATCCTGCCGGCGGCGCTGTTCGAGCATCGGGCGCTAGTCTTCGGACAAGATTTGCGGCCGATTTCCGAAGTCATCGAAACCTATCAAAAAGGCTTGCTGGCTTTTCCACCGCCGCCGCAATGAGCCGCCCAATAAATGCCGGGCACTGCACAGTAAAATACAACTTATACAAAGTTCATTAATATCAACCACTTAGCATCTAATCCCCGACCTTATCAACACCCTTAACCACAAAATCTGTGGATAACTAGTGTGGTGTCTCACAAATAACATGAATAAATGAATTGTCCATTTGGCAGTCAGGCAAGGCGGGAGGAGGCGTCATAGCGAGCTATCGCAACGACGAGCAACGCGGCATGGCTGCCAAATGGGCAATTCATATTCATGTTATTTGTGAGACACCACACTATAGCGTCGGGGATCGCCACTTTTATTGCCGCAGGCCGATCCTTTTTACAAGCCACGCATAATGCGCAATATCATTGAACTGTAACGGTATAATGCGGCGAGCAACGCGCATCGGTGCTTCTCTCTACCGTCCCACGCTCACGTATTCAAAGCCGCTATATTTATGCAAAAAACCCGCAAACCGATTGAAATCAAAATTTCCACTGTAGTCGCCATTTCCGCGATCTTGCAAGAGGCCGCGCCGGCTGTAATCGATCAGGCGCTCAAAGAGATGACCGGCGGCGCATCCGATTTTTTCGAAGATGACTTTGCAGTAGTCGACATTGCGGCGCTACCGGCCGATACCGTAATCGATTGGCCGGCCCTGGTTGCTGTTTTCAAATCCCATCGTCTGCACGCCGTTGCGGTGCGCCATGCGCCGCCGGCCTTGCATGCGGCCATCGTCGCGCAGGGCCTGAGCATCGACGACGGCACGGTGAAGACGCCGCCCAGCGCTGCCGAAGCGCCGCCGGTAGCGCAATCGAAACCGGCGCCGCGTGCTCCAGCCGCAGCGCCGGCCGCCCAGCCGCCGACACAAACCATGATCATCGATACCCCGGTACGCGCCGGCACGCGCATCTACGCGCGCGGCGCCGATCTGGTGGTGATGGCGGCGGTCAACAACGGCGCGGAAATCATCGCCGACGGCAGCATTCATGTTTATGCACCGCTGCGGGGGCGCGCGCTGGCAGGCGCCAGCGGCAACGCCGACGCGCGCATTTTTACCACCAGCATGGAAGCCGAACTGATTTCCATCGCGGGGGTCTATCGCACGTTTGAAAAAGACTTGCCGGCCGATCTGGCGCAAAAACCGGTGCAAATCAAATTGACCGGCGACCGGCTGGATGTACTGGCAATCAAGAATTCGTAATATCCGCCTTGCCCTGCAAGGCTAACGCTTATCGCGCGCGCCGCATGCATTAGCCACGCAGATATTGGCACCATCATTGAAGAAATATTTACGACGTTATTTACGAAGTTTATTAAGATTATTTAAGGAGCTCCTGTGGCAAAAATCATTGTTGTGACATCCGGTAAAGGCGGCGTAGGCAAAACCACGTCGAGCGCCAGTTTCGCATCCGGCCTGGCCATGCGCGGATACAAAACCGTCGTCATCGACTTCGATGTGGGCCTGCGCAATCTGGATCTGATCATGGGCTGCGAACGCCGCGTGGTCTATGACCTGATCAATGTCGTCAACCGGGAAGCCACCCTGAACCAGGCCCTGATCAAAGACAAGCATTGCGACAATCTGTTTATCCTGCCGGCCTCGCAAACACGCGACAAGGATGCACTGTCGGAAGAAGGCGTGGAACGCGTCCTGAATGATTTATCGAAAATGGATTTCGCCTATATCATCTGCGATTCGCCGGCCGGTATCGAACACGGTGCGGTCATGGCGCTGACCTTTGCCGACGAAGCCATCGTGGTGACCAATCCCGAAGTTTCATCGGTCCGCGATTCCGACCGTATTCTCGGCATCATCCAGGCCAAATCGCGGCGCGCCCTCAATGGCGGCGATCCGGTCAAGGAACATTTGCTGATTACCCGCTACTCGCCGAAACGCGTCGAGGCCGGCGAAATGCTGTCGCACACCGACGTGCAGGAAATTCTGCGCATTCCGCTGGTGGGCATTATTCCCGAATCGGAATCGGTGCTGCATGCATCGAATTCGGGCAATCCGGCAATTCATCTGAAAGACAGCGATGTCTCGATGGCCTATCAGGATCTGGTAGGACGCTTCCTCGGCGAAGACTTGCCGTTGCGTTTTACCGCTTATGAAAAACCGGGTCTGCTGCAACGCTTCTTCGGAGGGAAATAATATGGCTTTACTTTCATTCCTCTTCAACACCAAACCGAAGACAGCTGTCGCCGCCAAGGAAAGACTGCAGATCATCATTGCGCGCGAACGCGGCGGGCGGCAGGGTTCAGGCAACGACTTCCTGCCCGCGCTGCATAAGGAATTGCTGGACGTGATCTCGAAATACACCAAGGTCAATCCGGACGACATCAAGATTTCGCTGGATCGCCAGGGCAATCTTGAAGTACTCGACGTCAACGTCGTGCTGCCCGATAACGACTTGGCCACACCCTAATGCGGCCATGCCGCTGAGGATTGCCATCCTCAACAGCGACGCCGGCGAACTGGCGTTGCTGAGCGGTGCCCTGCAGGCTTATCGCTGCCATGGCTTTCGCAGTGCTGCCGAGCTGCTGCAGTTTCAACAACCGCAGCGGCAGTTGCAGCAATCACTGCAAGCAAGCGATCAAGCCGATCGAACCGATCTGTTTTTACTCGATTTGCATACCTTGCAAGGCCATGCCGATGCCACGGCCACACTGCTGGTAGCCGCACGCTCAGCCAAGGCGCCGGTCCTGCTCAGTGCAGCTCACAGCGAAGCGGCCGCGCTGGAAAGCGCATTGGCCGCCGGCGCCGACGATTACGTGCTCAAGCCGCTGCGCCGCAATGAAGTATTGCTGCGCGTGCAAATCCTGCTCAAACGCGCATATCCCGAACACGGCGATGCGCACCAGATCCGCTTTGCCCAATATGTATTTGAAACGCCTTCACACCGCATTACGCACGCCGGCGTCAATATCGAAGTCACGCAAAAAGAATTCGAACTTGCGCTGCTGCTGTTCGGTAATCTCGGCCGCCCCCTGTCGCGCGCCTACATTCAGGACGCGATCTGGTCGCGCAGCAGCGATCAGCCCGATCAGCCCGATCTACCCGATTTACCATCCCGCACGCTCGATACCCATATTTCCCGCGTGCGCAATAAACTGCAATTAAAGCCCGAGCAGGGCTTTCGTCTGACCCCGGTATATGGCTACGGCTATCAACTGGAACAGATCGGCAAACAGCATAAGCAATCGCTTTAAATAGTTGTCTATTTAATACTTTTATTTCTATTTAGCAACTATTTCGCCCCCACCATTGCCCTTCGGCCGCCAAGGGTATAATAACGGCCTGAATCAGTGATCAAACCAGCCACATAACATCCCATGCATCTGCTTGCCGTCGGACTCAACCACACTACCGCGCCTGTCGCTCTGCGCGAAAAAGTGGCGTTTCCTGCCGATCAGATCGGTCAGGCGGTAGCGGCTGCCCGCGCCTGGTTCAGCCGCAACGAGGTCGATGCCCAGAGCGGTGAAGCGGCCTTGCTATCGACCTGCAATCGCACCGAGTTATATGCCGCCAACCGCAGCCGGGGCGATATCGAAGAAGCCATCGACAGCACCGCCCATTTCCTGGCCGATTACCACCAGCTTTCCTATTCCGAATTACGCCCCTTCCTATACGCCCTGCCGCAAGACAACGCGGTGCGCCACGCCTTCCGCGTCGCCTCCGGTCTGGATTCAATGGTATTGGGCGAGCCGCAAATACTGGGGCAGATGAAAGATGCGGTGCGCATGGCCGATGCTGCCGGCGGCCTCGGCACTTATCTGCATCAATTATTTCAACGCACTTTCGCCGTGGCCAAGGAAGTCCGCTCGACCACCGAAATCGGCGCGCACAGCGTCTCGATGGCGGCGGCGGCGGTACGCTTGTCGGAACGGATTTTCGATTCGGTGGCAGACCAGAACGTGCTGTTCATCGGCGCCGGTGAAATGATCGAATTGTGCGCCACGCATTTTGCTGCGCAAAATCCGAAATCGCTAACTGTCGCCAACCGCACCCTGGAACGCGGCGAAATGCTGGCGCACCGTTTCAACGGCAACGCACTGCGTCTGGCCGATTTGCCGGCCCGTCTGCATGAATTCGACATCGTACTTTCCAGCACCGCCTCATCGTTGCCGATCATCGGGCTGGGGCTGGTGGAACGCGCCGTCAAGACGCGCCGCCACAAACCGATGTTCATGGTCGATCTGGCGGTACCGCGCGATATCGAACCGGAAGTCAGCCGGCTCGACGACGTTTTCCTGTATACCGTCGACGATCTCGGCACCGTGATTCAAAGCGGTATGGAAAACCGGCAGGCGGCAGTAGCCCAGGCCGAAGCGATTATCGAAACCCGCGTGCAATCTTTCATGCACTGGGTCGACCATCGCGCAGTCGTGCCGCTGATTCAGGATCTGCATGAAAGCGGCGAAAGCCTGCGCATTGCAGAACTCGAACGCGCCAGAAAAATGCTGCTGCGCGGCGACGATGCCGAAGCAGTACTGGAAGCTTTATCGCGCGGTTTGACCGCCAAATTCCTGCATGGCCCGCAACAGGCCTTGCATCACGCCCAGGGCGACGAACGCGCTCGCCTGGCGGCATTGCTGCCACAGTTATTCCGCACCAAGCGTTAGCGAACCTCCTCCGCCACGCAGCAAGTTTGCGCGCCGTTCTGTACGATACGGCGCGTCCTAATATATCCCCTTATCCCCTGCAACACCGCCCCTTTTCCCGGAATCAAGACACGATGAAACCTTCGATGCTCGCCAAACTCGATCAGCTCACGGAACGGCTGCAAGAATTAAACGATCTGCTGATGCAGGAAGACGCGACCGCGAATATGGACAATTACCGCAAAATGACGCGCGAGCATGCCGAACTGGGGCCGCTGGTCGTGCTGTACGACACCTATAAGCAAGCCAATAACGACGCCGCTGCCGCGCAGGAAATGTTGTCGGATCCGGACATGAAGGATTTTGCGCAGGAAGAAATCGCCGATGCCCGTGCCCGCATTGCGCAGTTCGAAATCGATTTACAGAAAATGTTGCTGCCGAAAGATCCGAACGACGAACGCAATATTTTTCTGGAAATCCGCGCCGGCACCGGCGGCGACGAATCGGCGCTGTTTGCCGGCGATCTGCTGCGCATGTATACCCGTTTTGCCGAGCGCAATCGCTGGCAAGTTGAAATGGTGTCCGAATCGGCCTCTGAAATCGGCGGCTACAAGGAAGTCATCGTGCGTCTGATCGGCTTCGGCGCCTACTCCAGACTCAAGTTCGAATCCGGCGGCCATCGCGTGCAGCGCGTGCCGCAAACCGAAACCCAGGGCCGCATTCACACCTCAGCCTGCACCGTGGCGGTGATGCCGGAGGCCGATGAAGTCGAAGACGTCGACATCAATCCGGCCGATCTGCGCATCGATACCTACCGTGCTTCAGGCGCCGGCGGCCAGCACATCAACAAGACCGATTCGGCGGTACGCATCACCCACCTGCCGACCGGCATTGTGGTCGAATGCCAGGACGACCGTAGCCAGCATAAAAACAAGGCATCGGCGCTCAAAGTACTGGCCGCGCGGATCAAGGATGTGCAACTGCGCGAACAGCAATCCAAGGAAGCCGCCACGCGCAAATCGCTGATCGGCTCCGGCGACCGCAGCGAACGTATCCGCACCTATAATTTTCCGCAGGGCCGGATGACGGATCATCGGATCAATCTGACTTTGTACAAACTCGACTTCATCATGGATGGCGATCTGGAAGAACTGACCAATGCGCTAGTGGCGGAACACCAAGCGGAATTGCTGGCGGCATTGGCCGACGAAGGCTAAAAGACAGTTGCTGTGCTACGATCCCGTATCTTTCCTTCCTTCGATACGCTGCGCTCGGGAGAGTCGGAAAAGCCTAATTTTTAAACCAAATTGCCCCACCATGAAACCTTCCAAATCGTTGCTTCTATTCGTTGCCTTCATTTCCCTCGCATTGCTCGGCGCTGCGCTCTATCTGCAATATGGAAAACATATGCAGCCCTGCCCGCTGTGCATTATCCAGCGCTACGCCTTTGCCGCCTTGGCCCTGCTCTGCATTCTATTCGCAATACTGCCGCAAGCCGCAGCCCGTTTTGGCGCCGGCCTGGCAACCCTGGCGGCGCTGGCCGGCGCTGGCACTGCCGCCTGGCATCTATGGGTCGTGGCGCATCCCGGCACCTCGTGCGGCATCGATCCGATGGAAACTGCGCTCAACCATATCCCCACAGCCAAGCTGATGCCGTTCCTGTTTAACGCCGACGGATTTTGCACCACGCCCTACGCGCCGATTTTCGGTCTTTCGATTCCAGCGTGGTCATTAATCTGGTTCCTGGTGCTGGCGCTCATGCTCGGCCGCGCCGCATTCGCGCGCCGCTAAGCGGCAGCCCAAGTCCTGCGTCCTGCATTGCCATTGTCATTGCCTTCCATGAGCCTCTCTGAAGCAGCCAGCATCGCTGCGCTGCAACGGCAATCGCCGCTCAATGCACTGGAAACACGCATCCTGTTGTGTCACGTCACGGGGCTTTCGCGCATCGAGCTGATTACCAGATCCGATCAGGTATTAACACCGGAACAATCCGCAAGGCTGCGCCAGCTGGTGCAGCGCCGCGTCCATGGCGAGCCGATCGCCTATATCGTCGGGCAACGCGAATTTTATGGTCTGATGTTGCGGGTCACACCCGATGTTTTAATACCACGGCCGGAGACGGAGCTGCTGGTCGAATTGGCGCTGGCGCATTTGCCGGCGGCCGGACGCGTGCTGGATATGGGCACCGGTTCCGGTACGATTGCCGTGGCGCTCGCGCATAGCCGCCCGGATGCGCATGTGACTGCGCTCGATGTCAGTAAGGCGGCGCTGGCGATTGCGGCCGAGAATGCGGCCACGCATTTGCCGCAACGGGCAACAGCGCTGCGGTTAATCGAAAGCGATTGGTATGCCGCACTATCCGGCGATGAACAACACTTCAAGCAATCCGAGCAGTTCGATTTGATCGTCGCCAATCCGCCCTATATCGTGGCCGATGATGTCCATCTTTCACAAGGCGATCTGCGTTTCGAGCCGGTTGGCGCGTTGACCGATTATCGGGATGGCATGTCCGCATTGCGTACCATCATTGCCGGCGCGCCGGCGCATCTGCAGGACGGCTGGCTATTGATGGAGCATGGTTACGATCAGGCCGATGCCGTGCGGCAGGAGTTGGTGCGATACGGATACGCCGAAGTGCAGAGCTGGCGCGATCTGGCCGGGATTGAACGGGTAAGTGGAGGCAAAGTCAGTGGAGGCAAAGTCAGTGGCGATAAAGTCGGCGGGCGTAAAAAATCCCAAACCGACGACACCTGAAACGCAAGCTAAGCCTTCTCCAAAAACGCCCGCTCGACAAAATCCAGGCGATCCTGTCCCCAATAGGCCACCCCATCCACAACATACCAGGGCGCCCCGAAAACATTCGCCGCCATGGCTTCGTCAGTGAAGCGATCGAACTCGACCTGCACACTGACGGTTTCGGAAGACTTCAGCAAATTGTTCGCGTCATGCCCCAGTTCGACAGCAATCGCCCGTAAAGTCTCAGGGTCGGCAATATTGCGTTCTTCAGCCCAGATCGCCCGCATCACCGCACCCGCCAATGTCAATGCGGCATCGGTGCCCAGCGCCAGTTGCGTAGCGATAATCAACTTGGAAGCAGCCTCGCTTTGCACCGGGAAAAAGGTCGGATGCAAATTCATCGGCAATTGCCGGAACGCGCTCCAGCGCTGCAACTCTTCCAGACGATAGGCCTGACGTTGCGGCGCACGCTTGGCCAGCGGCAAACCGCCCGACACGCCGAACACCTTGCTCAGATCGAAAGGCTTCAGCACAATCTGTACGCCATGCTGTTTAGCCAGCTTCACCAGATGCGCATGACCCAGATAGCAATAGGGGGAATGCGGCGAAAGGTAATATTCACATAATTTGCTCATGCGGAACTCCGGTCAATCGCAACGTCAATAATCAAAATGGTTTCACAACGACCAGAACCACAATCGCCAGCAGCAGCACCAGCGGTACTTCATTGAACCAGCGCAGCCAGACATGACTGCGCTTATTTTCGCCGAGTTCGAATTTGCGCAGCAGCGAACCGCAGGCATGCTGATAGCCGATCACCAGCACTACCAACCCTAACTTGGCATGCAGCCAGCCATTGCCGGGGCCGCTCAATCCGATGCCGGAAACCAGCAATAACCAGATCCCCAGCAGTACCGCCGGGATCGATATCAGGGTAGTGAAGCGATATAACCTGCGCGCCATCCCCAGCAAACGCGTCGTGGCGGCGACCTCGGTTTCCTGCGCCAGATTGACCATGATCCGCGGCAAATACAGTAAGCCGGCAAACCAGCCGGCGATAAAAACGATATGCAGCGATTTAATCCAGAGCATGTGATTCCTTGTGCGGTGGGTGGAACGTAATGGTTTGAACGATGCAAGGGCGCCTGTGGGCGCACTGCATTACAGCGCAACTATTTCTGACGCCAATTGCTGAACGCCTATTGCCGGACTTGCCCCTGGCCGAGCACGATATATTTTTGCGAAGTCAGGCCTTCCAGGCCGACCGGGCCGCGGGCATGCAGCTTGTCGTTGGAAATACCGATTTCTGCGCCCAGTCCGAATTCGAAACCATCTGCGAAACGGGTCGATGCGTTGACCATCACGGAAGCTGAATCGACTTCCCGCAAAAAACGCATCGCATGCGTGTAATCTTCGGTCACGATCGCGTCGGTATGTTGCGATGAATAACGATTGATGTGCTCGATCGCCTGATCCAGGCCATCGACCACGCGCACCGCCAGGATCGGCGCCAGATATTCGGTTGACCAGTCCTCTTCCACGGCTGCAATCAAATGCGGATAGCCGGCCAGGATGCGGCGGCTTTCTTCATCGCCGCGCAATTCGACTTGCTCGGACAGGTATTTTTCCGCCAGCGCCGGCAATATGGCGGCAGCGACGCTGCGCGCCACCAGCAGGGTTTCCATGGTGTTGCAAGTGCCGTAGCGATGACATTTGGCATTGAAGGCGACATCCAGCGCCTTCTTGCTGTCGGCCTTGTCGTCGATGTAGACATGGCAAATGCCATCCAGATGTTTGATCATCGGGACTTTGGAATCCTGCATCAGGCGCGCGATCAGGCCCTTGCCGCCGCGCGGCACGATGACGTCGATATATTCCGGCATGGTAATCATCGCGCCGACCGCAGCCCGGTCGATGGTATCGATGACCTGCACCGCGTCTTGCGGCAGTCCGGCATCGGCCAGACCTTGCTTGACGATTTTGGCTAGCGCCTGATTGCAATGCAGCGCTTCCGAGCCGCCACGCAAAATGGCGGCATTACCGCTCTTGATGCACAGGCCGGCGGCGTCCACGGTGACGTTCGGCCGTGCTTCGTAGATGATGCCGATGACGCCCAGCGGCACCCGCATCTGCCCGACCTGAATGCCGGTCGGACGGTATTTCATATTGCTGATTTCGCCGATCGGATCGGCCAGCGCAACGATTTGCTCCAGCCCCTCGGCCATGGTGGCGATGGCTTTGTCCGATAACGTCAAGCGGTCCAGCATGGCGGCGTCGAGACCGGCAGTGCGGGCAGCGGCGAGGTCTTGCTGATTGGCGGCGCGCAAAATATCGGCATCGCGCCGGATTGCCGCGGCAATCAGCGTCAATGCCCGGTTCTTGGCGGCGCTGTCGGCTTT
>JAQGNR010000090.1 GCA_028291765.1 Herbaspirillum sp. | reverse complement strand
AAGCCATCAGCGTTTTCAAACTGCACAGCGATCAACCCGGGCAAGTCATTGCACAAGCTGCTCCCAGGTTCGTCAACCCGGCGCCGACGATTGCCGGCCCTCGGCGCAACCCTGCTGCGCTGGCATTGAAGTGATGTAATCGGTACCTGCTAGACAGGGCTTGTTGACATTCAATTCAGGAGCAGCATTCAAACCAGAATGCGTGCTGGCCGCAAGCGTCGTCAGGTGGGGGGTGGCGCGATGTTGTGCGCAGCGAGGTAAAGAAGGGAGGCGGCCGCAGGCCGCCGGAATGACACGAACGGAGCACAACCTCGCGTCACACCCCACCTGACGCCGCCTTAACACCCCTCAGGCTTTAACGGTTTTCCTGGATTTGAGCGGCGCGGCGCCGGTCGCGGCTTGCACGTCCGTTTTCTTGCCGGCCCGGGCGGCCGATATCTGCCTGCTCACGGCGCGCACCATCGAGGTCTTGACGCTGATGACGTGCTGGCGCATCAGGGTTTCCGCTTCGCGCGGCTCGCGCGCCAGGATCGCGTCGTAGATCTTGTGGTGGAAGCTGTGGCGCTCGCGGATGTCGCTAATTTCGAAGGCGATGATATTGTGCGCGGAAGCCTGCGGGATCTGGTTGCAAAGCCGCAGCACATTATCCGTAAGACGCGAGTCGGCGGCCTGCTGGATTTTGGTGTGGAAGATTTCATTGATGTCCGCGTATTCGGTGCGTTGCAGGCCCGGATCGCCGCCGTTGGCCAGTATCCGGTCGCCGCGCATCAGTGCGGTTTCGAGTTCGGCGCGGATCGCCTCGGATAGCCCGCGTTCGGCCGCAAAGCGCGCCGCCAGGCCTTCGGCCAGCGCGCGCATTTCATACGCATCGACAATTTCCGACAGCACAAAGGCGCGCACCGTGAAGCCGCGGTTCGATACATAGGTCAGCAGCCCTTCGCCCGCCAGCATCTGCAGCGCAGTGCGCAGCGGTGTGCGCGACACGGCCAGTCTCTGGGCCAGCGCTACCTCGTTGATGCGCGTCTCGGGTGGAAATACGTCATCCAGCAATTCCTGCCGGATGCGTTCCGCCAGTTCGACGGACAGGGTAGGCGCACTCGGCTTTTTACTCATCACTGTGCTCATTTGTCCAAAATTTTTCAATTATATAGGAACACTAATAGGCCAGGCCTTGCCGCGGATTGGGCGCAATCCTGCTATCGGCGGCGACACGCAGGCCCAGCGTTATCCGGCGGTCTCTGATCATCAAAATGAATATATAAAATGAATACATTTAACCGTTGTATGTTTACTTAATGTATACATATAATACAAAAAAATCAGCGTCCACCGCTCACTTTACTTCCTGCCTGGAGAATCAGCTTGACCTCGAACCAACCATCCTTCGCCGTTGCATTGGAGACCCCCGTTCTGCCTGTCGTCGGCGCCACCGAGCTGTATCCGGTCCGCCGCGTCTACTGCGTGGGCCGTAACTATGTCGCTCATATCCGCGAGATGAAGGAGGGCGACGAACGCGATCTGCCGTTCTTCTTTCAGAAACCCTCCGACGCCATCATTCTGGACGGGGCCGAACTCGCTTACCCTCCGTACACCGACGATTTCCAGTTTGAGATCGAGCTGGTGGTGGCCATCGGTAAGACCGGCCGCGACATTCCGGTCACCGCCGCGCTCGACCATGTATTCGGCTATGCGATCGGCATCGACATGACGCGCCGCGATCGCCAGCGCGAAGCCCGCGAGCGCATGCTGCCATGGGAAATGGGCAAATCCTTCGACGAATCGGCGCCTTGCGGGCCGCTGCATCCGGTCGCGCAAAGCGGCCATCTGGCTCAAGGCGCGATTGCGCTGTCCGTCAACGGCAAGCCGCGCCAGACAGGCGATCTCAGCCATATGATATGGAACGTGCCGGAGATCATCGCCAATCTGTCGACCCAGTACGTGCTCAAGCCGGGCGATCTGATCTTTACCGGTACGCCGGCCGGCGTCGGCGCAGTGCAGCCGGGCGACCGGATCGAAGGGACGATCGCCGGACTGGGCGCGATCCATTTCACCGTTGCCGCCAAAGGAGCATGACATGTTGCCAAACGAACGATTGGACTATTCACCGATCACGGGCCGTCCCAAGCTGACGCTGCCCGGCGATGCGCGGCTGGCGGTATGGGTGATTGTGAACATCGAGGAATGGAATCCGCTGGAGACCATGCCGCGCACGGTGCTCACGCCGCCCGCCGGCGGTTCGCCCAGCCCGGATATTCCGAACTGGGCATGGCATGAATACGGCAATCGCGTCGGCTTCTGGCGCATGCTCAAGGTGTTCGATACGCTGGGCATCCGCCCGGCGCTGGCGATCAACGGCTCCGCGATTCGCGCCTATGAGCCGATTTCTCGCGCAGCGATGGAGCGTGGCTGGGAATTCGTCGGACATGGTTATTCGCAAAAGAATATGCAGAAGGTCGAGGACGAGCGCGCCGACATCGCCAAGACCCGCGAGGCGATCCGCGCGATGACCGGCAGCGCACCGCGCGGCTGGCTCGGCCCGGGGCTGACCGAGACCTGGGAGACGCCGGATATCCTGGTGGAAGAAGGCTACGATTACGTATGCGACTGGGTGCTCGACGACCAGCCGGTGCTGCTCAAGACGCGCACCTCGCCGATCGTCAATGTGCCGTATACGCAGGAATGCAACGACGTCGCGATGATGCTGATCCAGCACCATGCGGCCGCCGAATACCGCAACCGCGCGATCGATCAGTTCGATCAGTTGTATGACGATGCGCAGGACGAAGCGCGCGTCATGGCGCTGGTGGTGCATCCGTACATCATGGGCGCGCCGCATCGCTTGCGCTACTTCCGCGAAGCGCTCGCGCATATCATGTCCCGTCCCGGCGTGGTGTTTACGTCCGGCAGCGAGATCTGCGACGCGTTCCTGGGCTCGGCTGCCGCCGGGAAATAATCCGGAGCGGCCGCAGAGCTTTTATAGCGAGTACAAATAAGCAAGCACCAATAACGGCGGCCCTTTCAGGCGCCGCCGTACAACCGAGGCAGCAATGAAAAATTCCGTTTCGCAGACTCCGATGATGTCTGCGCGCTCCGGCGCGCTGGCCATGTTCGTCATTCTGCTCATCTCGTATTCGGTCAATGCAATGGACCGGCAGATCTTTCCGCTGCTGGCGTCCGACGTGCGGCGCGAGTTCGGCTTCGGCCTGGCCGATATCGGCCTATTGTCGACCATTTTCACGCTGGGCATGGCGATCGCCGGGGTGCCGACCGGCATGCTGCTGGCGCGTGTATCGCGCAAGACCGTGACCATGATCGGTATCGCCATCTTTTCACTGGGCACCATATTGACGGCGACCGCGCACGGTTTTGCCGACATGCTGATCTATCGGGCCGCCACCGGCATCGGCGAGGCAATGCAGCTCACCGTGATCATTGCGATCGGCACTAGCTACTTCTCGCGCTTTCGCTCGATGGCGGTCGGCGCGGTCAATTTCTCGTTCGGCGTCGGCGCGATCGTCGGACCGGTGGCCGGCGGCGCGCTGCTTGCGGTGCGGCATAACTGGCGCTTTCCGATGATGGTGTTCGGGCTGCTCGGCTTTGTCATGATCGCCTTGATTTTGTTCTTCGTGCGCCTCTGGTTTACCGAAACCCGCGCCGCCGAAGATCCGCGCCAGCAGATTCATTCGGTGACCACGCTGTGGAACCGCAATACGATGATCCTGACGCTGTTGAGTCTGATCGGCGGCATGATCATTTACGGTTATCTGGGCATGTATCCGGTTTTCCTGCGCGAGCAACTGGGCTTCAGCGGCGCGGTTACCGGCGGCGTGATGAGCGCATACGGCCTCGGTGTGTTCGCATCGATCGCCGGCGGCTGGGTTGGCGACCGCCTGCCGGCGCGATGGGTGCTGGGCGGGAGCTTTCTGATTGCCGCGCTGCTCGGCTACGGCCTGTTCCATGCCGCCACCAGCGTGTTCGAACAATCGGTGCTGTCGTTTATCTGGGGGCTGGTGGTCAGCGGCACGATCTATGTCAATTTGGCCGGCTACCACATGCGTTCGGTGAGCGGCAATCTGAACAGCAGCGCCTCCGGATTGTTCGTCTCCAGCCTATACGGGGCCGCGGCGATCGCCGGATATAGCTTCGGATGGCTGGCTACGCATGCCGGATGGTCGGTGGCAGGACTCACGCAGATTTCGCTTTTGTCGTGTATTGGCGCCTTGGTGTCGCAGGGGCTGCAATCGTCGAAGATGGCGCTGCCGGAAGGCCGCAAGGCAGCGCTCGCAACAGCCGATGCGGGTCGGTAATTGGTAATTGGTAACGGGTAACTGGTATCAGGTTCGGCCGGCATCATCCGGCCGATTTTTATGCAGGTAACAATTCTTAGGGATGTAATTCATGAAAGCAATCGGTAGCATGATGAGCAGGTTGGCAATGGCCTTATGCGCGGTATCGGCCTTGCAGGGGATGACGATGACGGCCGCGCATGCGCAGGCGAAGCCACCGCTCGGTGACATCTCGGTCAACGTATTTCCGGGCGGTTTCAACTGGCCGAGCTATGCGGCCGAGGCCAAGGGATTTTTCGCGCAGCAGGGGATAGCAGTGCACCTGCAGGGCACCACGGGATCGGTGGCGCAGATGACTGGCCTGTCTCAGGGCAGTTTCGATATCGCGATGACCGCCATCGACAATATCGTCGCGTATGTCGAAGGCGAGGGCGAAGCGCCGATCGGCCCGCAGCCGGATTTCGTGGCGGTGATGGGCAGCGACAGCAGCTTCCTGAGCCTGGTTGCAGCGCCCAATATCAAGACGTATGAAGATTTGCGCGGCAAAACGTTGTCGGTGGATGCGCGCACCACCGGCTACGCATTCGTGCTGTACGACATGCTCGAACGCAAGGGCCTGAAGCAAAGCGACTACACCGTCGAAACTGCTGGCGGCATGCAGCAGCGCTGGGACGCTCTGCAGAAGCAGGCGCAAGTGGCGACGCTGTTCTCCGCGCCGTTCAACATCCTGGCGCGCAATCAGGGCTTCAACCAGATCGCAACCGCGACCGATGTCCTCGGCGCCTATCAGGGCAATGTTGCCGCGACGCGGCGCTCATGGGCCGCTCAAAACAAGCCGAAGCTGGTCGCCTTTATCCGCGCCTATGTGCAGGCCATCGATTGGCTGTACGAGCCGGCCAATCACGATGAAGCGATTCAGATCCTGCTGAAAAACGTGCCGCAGATGTCGCCCGAACTGGCGGAACAGACTTATAAGGAATTGCTCGATCCGCGCACCGGCTTCTTCCGCAAGGCGCAGATGAACACGGAAGGCATCCGCACGGTGCTGGCCTTGCGTAGCCGCTATGCGATGCCGCATAAGGTGTTGAGCGATCCGATGAAGTATTACGAACCGGCTTACTATAACGAAGCGCGGCGTTAAGACTACGCTGATTAAGCGCCCGTGGCGGCTTAATCAGCGTTGCCTGGAGTAATGCTCCATAGTGCTGTTCAGTGAAGGCGCCGTCAGGTGGGGTGTGGCGGGATTTTGTACTCCGTTCGTGTCATTCCGGCGGCCTGCGGCCACCTTCCTTCTTTACCTCACTGCGCACAAAAT